>NZ_JBGCUM010000023.1:0-90171 GCF_054177665.1 Roseateles sp. P5_E8
CTCCGTTCAAACAAAGGGGTGCGAAGTCAGAGCTTGAGGCTCGCTGCGCTCGCGCCCCGGGTTTCTGCGCTTCTCGGCGGTTTAGAAGGGGAGGCCCCAGGAACAGCCCAACAGCCAACAGCCAAGCCCTCAAGCCGTTCGCCACGAGGTATTCCTCTTACCCCCTTTAGCACCGCCGAGCAGCGCAAGAGCTTGAGGGCGTGCGCGAAGCGCACTTCAAGAACTGACTCCGCACGGTTGTYTGAGCAGAGCGTAGCGGCGCGAGTTCCGGGCGGGCCCTCAAGCTCTGAGCAGCGCAGGGAACCCGCAGCGAAGCGAAGGGCGGTGCGGTCGGGGGGAGCTCTTTGGTTACTTTCTGGCGGGTCAGAAAGTGACTCGCCCGCCGGGGCGAAATCCCGGCACCACGCTCACGCGCCATCCCAAAGTCGGAGCAACAAACCATGAGCGCCGTCCTCCCCGTCACTTCTGCGCCACGCCGCGAGACCCGACCGGCCAAGCGTCTGCCGCTTGCCAGGTTGTCTGTACAACTGCTCTCAATAGCAGCTTGCCTGCTCCTCTGGCAACTCGCCTGCGCTTGGCGCCTCCACCTCGGCTTCATCACCTTCGCCAACACCCCGGCGCCCGCTGAAGTCCTCGAAGCGGCCATCAAGCTCGCCCAGTCCCCCAAGCTCTGGCCCCACCTCTCCAGCAGCCTCCTCCGCGTTGGCGCCGGCTTCAGCCTCGCGGCAGCGATCGGCGTCACCCTCGGCCTGCTGATCGGCCGCCTCCCGTTGGCCAACAAGCTGCTGCTGCCACCGCTGGAAGTGCTGCGCCCCATCCCCGCCGTCGCGTGGATCCCGCTGTCCATCCTGATGTTTCCCTCGTCCGAGGGCAGCATGGTCTACATCACCTTCGTCGGCGCCCTCTTCCCCATCCTGCTCAACACCATCCACGGTGTTGAAGCCGTGGACGTGCGTCTCATCGCTTCGGCAAAAGGCCTGGGCACAAGAGGCTGGCGGCTGTTCACGGAGGTCATCGCGCCCGGCGCCGCACCCAGCATCGTCACCGGCCTGTCCATCGGCATGGGCACCTGCTGGTTCTGCCTCGTCACCGCCGAAATGATCGCCGGCCAATACGGCATCGGCTACTACACCTGGGAGAGCTACACCGTGCAGGCCTATCCCAACATCGTCGTCGGCATGCTCGTCATCGGCGCGTTAGGCATGGGCAGCAGCGCCCTCATCAACTGGGCCGGCGCGCGGCTGATGCCCTGGCACCGGACGCAAGGGGGTAAGCGATGAGCAATGCAGGCGGACGCATCCACGTCGAGCACCTGTCCATCGAGCTGGGTGACGGGCCCTCGCGCTTCGAGGTACTGCGCGACCTCTCGGTCACGATTGAACCCGGCGAGTTCGTCTGCCTGCTCGGCCCCTCGGGCTGCGGCAAGTCGACGCTGCTGGGTGCGCTGGCCGGCCATCTGTCGCCCTCGCATGGCCGCGTCAGCCTGGACGGCGAGGCCATCACCGGCCCCGACCCCGACCGCGGCCTGGTCTTCCAGCAGCACACACTGTTCCCGTGGAAGACCGTCGTCGACAACGTCGGCTACGGCCTGAAGATGAAAGGCGTGCCGCGCGCCGAACGCGAGCAGCGCGCGCACGAGCTGCTGCAGCTCGTCGGCCTGGCCGGCTTCGAGCAGCGCTACCCGCGCGAGCTGTCCGGCGGCATGCAGCAGCGTGTGGAGATTGCCCGCGTGCTCATCAACCACCCGCGCGTGCTGCTGATGGACGAGCCCTTCGGCGCGCTGGACGCACTCACGCGCAGCCGCATGCAGGAGATGCTGCTGGGGTTGTGGACGCGCATGCGCACCACCGTCGTGTTCGTCACCCACGACATCGACGAAGCCCTCTTCCTCGCCGACCGCGTGCTCGTCATCGGCCCCCGCCCGGGCCGCATCGTCGAGGAGCTGCGCCTGGGCTTCGACCGCCCGCGCAGCGCAGCGCTGCTGACCGACCCCGCCTTCGTGCAGCTCAAGCGCCGCTGCCTGGCCCTGTTGCGCGAAGACGGCCACGCGCCACCCCTGGAGCGGCTGTCGCCGCTCGGCCCGCCGCCGCCCGGCGACGACAAACGCAAATGGCGTTTCGCCAACTGAATCCATGACTGATTTGATCGACCCCGAGGTTCAAGAGCTGCTCGACCGCCTGGCCGACCCCGACGCCGGCGTGCGACGCGTCGCCGTGCTGGACTTTGCCGACGTCGAAGACGAAGTCCTGTTGCCCGCGCTGGCCCAGTTGCTGCGCAACGACCCCGAGCCCACGCTGCGCGCCGAGGCCGCCCGTGCACTGGCCGGCTGGGACGAGCCCGCCGTCGTCGACGCCCTCGCCGCCGCACTGAGCGACACGGCCGAGGTCTCGGCCGCCGCCGCCCAGTCCCTCACCGAGCTGAAGGACCCGCGCTCCGGCCAACGCCTGCTGGCCCACGCTGCCTCGCCCGACGCCTTCATCAGCGCCTCAGCCCTGCGTGCGCTGCGCGAACTGCGCGTGCCCGCCGCCGCCACGCCCGCCCTCGCCGCGCTGCAGCACGCCGACGCCAGCGTGCGCCGCGAGGCCGTCGCCGTGCTGGGCTGGCTCAAGCATGGCGCCGCGCTGCCGCTGCTGACGCGCGTCGTCATCGCCGACGCCGACACGGAAGTGCGCCGCGCCGCCGCTGGTGCGCTGGGCCTGGCCGCGCCCGAACAGGTCGCCACCGTACAGGCCGCGTTGTGCGAGGCGCTGCAGGACCCCGCCTGGACCATCCGCGAGGAAGCCGCCTCCACTCTCGGCAAGCTGCGCGCCACGGCCGCCGCCACCGCGTTGCGMGCGGCCATGGACGACGACTACTGGCAGGTGCGCCTGCGCGCCGCCCGGGCCCTTGGCCGCATCGCCGACGTGCAGGCCGTGCCCGTGCTAAGCCAGGCCCTCATCCACCCCGCCGGCAACCTGCGCAAGGAAGCGGCCATCGCCTTGGGCGACATCGGCGATGAGAGCGCCGTGCCGGTGCTGCAGGCCGCCGCGGCCGACCCCGATCCCGAGGTGCGCAAGGCCGTGCGGCTGTCGCTGCAGCGGTTGGGCGCGCCGGCCGGTGTGGACCGATGAGCGCAGTGCCGGAAGCCGTCGAGCTGACGCCCGCGGCGTTGCGCCTGCGCTGGCCCGACGGTGACACGGAACTCTCCGCCGCCCGCCTGCGTGCCGCCTGCCGCTGCGGCGACTGCCGCGCCGGCCGCAGCCGCAGCGACGGCGCCGACGTGCAGCTGGCCGACGCGCGGCCCGTGGGCCAGTACGCGCTGCAACTCGTCTTCAGCGACGGCCACGACCGTGGCATCTACCCCTGGGCCTGGCTGCAGGAGCTGGCCGCATAGCGGCAGCTCCGCAGCGATTGCCTACAGCTGCTTCTCAAAGAAGCGCACGACGCGCGCACGCGACTGGTAAGCCTGATCGGCGTCGGGCGTGAAGTGCACCGCTGGCGGCACGCCGGTGCTGAAGTAGCTGCCCTGGTTGGCGAACGGGTCAGCTACGACGATGGGCACCATCAGCCGGTCCCAGCCATGCGTGGCGCCAGGGTAGGCGTTCACCTTGACGATGCCGCCGTTGCTGCCGTTGACCGACTGCGCCAGCGCCTCGCAGGGCTGGCTGCTGTTGTCGTAGTCGTCCTTGGTGCCGACCTGGATCAGCACGGGTGCACCGGTCAGGTTGATCCACTGCACGCCGTATTGCGCGGGCGTGCTGCGCACCGCAGCGAGCAAGGCCGTGTTGTTCCAGGCGTAGCAGACGGGGTAGTGCGCCACATGGGCCTTGAAGGTGCGGCCGCCACCGAACTGGCCCGCGTACAGGCGCTCGGCCGTGCCCAGGCTGACCAGCCCGCCCCACGAGAAACCAAGCACGCCGACACGCGTGCCATCGATGCCCGGCTGCTGCGCCAGGAAGGCCAGCGCCGAGAACGCATCGGGGTAGGTCAGGATGGGTGCGCTGGGCCGCTGGGCGGCCGTGGTGACACCGCGCGCCTGCCACATGTCGATCTGCAAGGTGGCGATACCGGCCGCGTTGAGTGCGGCCTCGTAGAAATCGCCGCGTGAGTCGACCCCTGACGAGCCGTGAAGGATCAACACGGCAGGCAGCTTGCGGTGGCCGTGCTGACCGCCCGGGCCGCCATGCCGCCCGGGGTGCTGCGGCACGCTGAGCTTGCCCTGGATCGTCAACGGCGTACCGGGCGCTGTCAGGTTGGGCGACTGGAACTGGATGAATGAGACTTCGGGCGCCGAGCCCGCGCCATGACCCTCATCGCCCGATGCCTGCGCCGGCACGGCGGCCAGCGCCGCCACCGTGGCCAGCGCCGCAAGACCTGTCACCCTGAAAAATCGCCAAGCCATGTCTGCCTCCGTTGATGTCCGTTCGCGCCGGAAGACTGCCGACCTGACGCCCGCGAAAACGTAACACCGTGACAGGTGACGCGCCTTAAGGACTTGCCTGAAGCGCCTTTTGTCGCTCCCTCCGGCTTGGAGGTCCTCTCCTCACTCCTCAGTGCCCGCCACCACCTTGTCCTTCTCGGGCCACGCGCCACCCGCGCTGAACGCGGCCCAGGCCCAGGTCACCCACTTCAGCAGCGACGCCGCCAGCCAGAGCGCCCAGCCCAGCATCAGCAGTCGATACAGCCACACCGGCGCGCTGACGACCCAAGCGCCGGCCGTGTGCTCGGTAAAGCGGTCGCTCACCCAGTTCAGCTCGTGGCTGCTCGACCCCGGCCCGGCAACCAGCAGGTTGGGGTAGCCCAGCAGGCCGGTGCGCAGCACGTCCAGCAGCGCAGCAATGGCGAAGCAGGTCCACAGCACCAGCAGCAATTGCACGACGATGCGCAGCCAGCGCCGGCCGCCCTGGCCACCATGAGCAACCCAGCGGCGCCGCGCCTCCAGCGTGCCGAACCAGCCGGCCAGCACCGCCAGCGCCCACAGCGACACCGGCGCCACGCCCAAAGCCAGAATCAACCAGGCCGGCCGGCCCATCACACCCGGCAGGCCGCGCGGCGCAAACCAGGCCAGCACGATCACGACGACGAGCACACCCCAGATCAGCACGGCCGGGCCGATCAGCGGGCCACCGACGGCGAGCACGATGCGGTCTTCGGGCACGTCCAGCTGCAGTGCGTCGTTGACGCCGGGCAGCCCCAGCGCCAGGCCCTCGTGGCGCCACAGCGCGCCCATGCCCTCAGGCTCGCTCCAGCGCAGGTCGACGGTCTGGGCACCCGGCGTCAGCGGCAGGCTCAAAGCGCCGTCGCGCAGCTGCAGGGCCAGCTTCTGCCCGTTGATCTGCACATTCTGCAGCTCGGCGCCGGCCGGCAGCTTCAGCGTGTGCGGGCCGCCCAGGCTGGCGCGCAGCTTCATGCCCAACTGAACCGTGGTGCTGCGCTCGCCGGGTTCCAGCGTCGTCTTCACGCTGTCCAGCGTCAGCGTCTGGCCGCCCACGCCGGCCGGCTTGCGCACCGCCAGCTTCAGCGTCTCGCCGGGCCAGGGCCGCCATTCGGGCCGCCATTGGCCGTCCTGCTGCAGCGCCGTGGCGGCCAGGCCGCTGGCGTCCACATGCCATTGCGGCGATGCGGCCAGCGTCCAGCGCTCGACCTGGTTGGCCTCCTTGCCGGCCACCAGCGTCAGTGCCTCGGTGGGCGGCAGGCTGCTGGCCACTTCCACGGCCTCGTCGCCGCCGAGCTGCAGGCTCGCGATGCCATCGGCCACCGTGACGCCCGCATCGGCCACCGCCTCGCCGGGCAGCAGCGCCCAACGCACGCGCAAGGGCGCACGGCTGGGTGCGACGCGCTCGATGCGCGTCAGCACCTGCCAGCGCAGGCCCAGCTCCAGGCGGCGGTCCACGCGCACCAGCGGCGCCAGCGCGTCGCGCTGCGTGCCGGCATCCTCGGTGCGCGTGTTGCCGGCCGTGGCCTCGCGGCTCAGTGAGATGGCGCCGGTGCTCTGGCCACGCGGGTCCAGGCCGGCCAGCACCCAGCCTTTCAGATCGGTCTGCAGCAGGCGCGGCGGCAGCGGCAGCGCGATGTCCAGGCCGCTGGCATGACCCACGTCGGCCGCCAGCACCAGCTGGTGAACGCCGGCCGGCACGGCAGCCCACAGCCGTCCTTGGTCATCGCGCCGCGTGGCGGCGGGCTGGCCGTCCAGCGTGACGCTGCCCGGCTGCCAGCCCGTGCCTTGGCCGGGCAAGGGCACGGCCACCAGCGCCTGCGCATGGATCTCGGCGCGCAGCTGCACCGTCGAGCCAGAGGCGCTGACGAGCAGGCGCGCCAGCTCGGCGCAGCGGGGCAGGCAGTCGGGCGGCGCGGCGAGCTTGTCGCGCAGGGCCTTGAGCTGTTCCTCGCTGGGCGCGGGGATCTGGGATTCGCTCGGTTGCGGCGTCAGGGCCAGCGCCATCAGCAGTGCGGCGGCAACGCCGGCTGCGGCGCGCGGCATGCGGGGCAGGCGCGGTGGCTGCCAGCCCGCCACGGCGGCGAGTGCGGCCGCGAGCAAGGCCAGGCCCACGAGCTTGAGCAGCGCCGTGGCCCACGGGGGCAGCAGCCACAGGTTCAAGGTCTGCTCGGGCGTGACAGGCCCACTCCAGCTCAGCGTGTGGCCATGCCAGGCCCATGTCGGCAGGCCAGGGCCGGTCTGTACGCGGGCGCCGGGGTCGACGCGACCGAGCTCGCTGCCGGAGGTGGACGCACTCTTGACCGCTTGCATTTCGAGCACGGGCGGTGCATGGGGCGCCGGCAGCACCCCAATCTTGTCCTGGCTCGGGATCTCTTCCTCCACGACGCCTGCCGCGACCGGCGCGGCCCGTTCCGCCATGACCATGACCCCGACCTTGCGCTCCAGGCTCGGGTAGATCGCCTCCCGGATCTCGTTCACCGCAAACGGCAGCAGCGCCAGCACCAGCACGCCAACCAAAGCCAGGCGGCTGAGCGCAAAGATGCGCTGGCCACGCCCCGCCGGCATCACGCGCGCCAGCGCCGTCAATGCCAGCAGGCCGAACCACAGCACGGCGGGCGGGCTGCCCGGCGTGTGCCAGGTCAGCGCCAGCGCCACGCCCAGCAGCGCCCCCACCCGCCAGCCCTGCAGCCGGTAAGCGGCCAGCGCGGCCAGCAGCACGAAGAAGAAGTCCCACAGCGTCCACATCGCCACCCAGGCGCCGTCGGCGCGGCTGGGGCCTTGGGCGTGCAGCAGCCGCCAGCCGGGCGGCAGTTGCAGCGTCGCGTCGAGCCGGTCGATGCTCGTGCTCCAGCCGCTGGCGGGCAGGGCGCCGTCGCGCGTCCAGCGGCTGTCGGCTTCGATGGCGGCGCTGCTGTCGCGCACCTCGAAGCCGGCCGGGCCGTTGGTGGCTAGCCGCGTGATGGGTTGGTCGTCGCCGGCCAGCGCCGCACGGCCGAGCTGGCCGGGCGCGGCCATCACGAGGCGCGAGCTGGCCGAAAGCCGGCCCCGGAATTCGTCGCTCGCGGTGAGACCGCGGCCATCGAAGTCCAGCCACAGCCGGCGCGTCAACTGAAGCGCATCCGGCGCCGGGCTGGCATTGCCGCGCTGCAGCTCCGTCAGCTTCAGCGTCTCGCCCGGCTTGAGGCGAAACGCCGGCAGCGCGCGCCAGGCCTCGGGCATCTCGACCTGGCGTGGGTCCACGCTGGTGACGCCTTCGGGGCGGATCAAGCGCAGCCCCGGTTGCGCCTGGACCACCCAGACCTCTTCGTCCGCAGCCCCCTCGGGCAGCGTCAGCGCCTGCACCGGCGCATTCAGCCGCGCACGCAGCTCGATGCGCCAGCTGCCGGGCCGCGCCTGCACGATGAGGCGGCCGTCTTCGGCCAGGCGGGCGGGCAGCGGGCTGTCCAGCTGCATCGCGCGCAGGCCGGGCAGCAGCGCGTGCGGCAGCTCCACCGCGCGGGAGCGGCCGGCCACGCGCAGTTCGAAGGCGGTGGTGACAGTCAGCGGCAGGTCGTCGTCGACGAGGCGCACGGTCTGCACGGTCACGCTGTCCGTCGCCTCGGCCGTGCTGGCCACGGCACGCAGCCACAACCGCCCTTCGCCGTCCGGCGCGCGGGCCTGTGTGGCGCCGTCGCTCGTCACGACGATGGCGCCCAGGCCCTCGGGCACCGCCAGGTTCTGCGGCATCTCTTTTGCCCAGCTGATGCGGCCTTCGACGACATGCGTGCCCGGCGCCAGCCACACGGCCGGGTGGCCATCGGCCTCGGTGACGGGCAGCGCCTTGCCGCCGGCCTTCACGTCCTGCGGCCAGGCGCCGGCCTCGCCGGGCAAGGCCACGCGGGCAGGGGCGCCGAAGACCTGCACGTCCAGCCTGAACGTGGCTTCACGCGCGCCGGCGCTGAGCTGCAGGCGACCGGGCCAGACGCAATGCACGGCCTCGTCCTCGGTCTGCGCCGGGCAGCCCAGCGGCGGCTGGCCTTGGCTGGCCCAAGGCAGCCAGTCGCGCAGCGCGGCGGGCAGCTCGGTGGGGGTCAGCGGTGCGGCGTGGGCGTTCAGCGCGGCCAAGCAGAGGCCGGCGGCAAGGTGGCGAAGCTTCTTGGTGAGCATCGGCGTGGTCTCCCTTTTCGGGAGCCGATGGTCGCAGACTCAAACGCGATTCACCATGGCGGCTTGCCTGCATGCTGCGTGTGACTGCGCGACTTGGCGCGATCCTGCGGCTGCGGCATCATCCGCCCATGAATCGCGAAGCAGTTCTGACCCTGTTGCTTGAGCATCTGCCGTTGCTGCGCGAGCGTTTCGGCGTGCGGCAACTGCGCCTGTTTGGCAGCGTCGCACGCGGCACGGCACACGCTGGCAGTGACGTGGACTTGCTCGTGGACTTCGGCGGCCCCGCCACACCGGAAGCCCTGTTCGGTGCCCAGTTCTATCTGGAAGATTTGTTGGGCTGCGTCGTCGATCTGGTCACGGAACGTGCGCTGCGGCCGCAATTCAGACCCTATGTCGAGCGTGACGCCGTTGCCGTCGCCTGAGCGCGACTGGCGCCTTTTCGTGCACGACATGGTCGAGTTCTGCGACCAGGTTCTGCTTTACACCGACGGCTACGATCTGGCGAGCCTGAGCGCCGACCGCATGCGGTTTGACGCCACCATGCGCAACCTTGAACTCATCGGCGAAGCCGCAACGCATGTACCCGCTGAAGTGCGGGAGACCGCGCCGGATATTCCCTGGCGGTTGATCGTCGGCCTGCGCAACCGGTTGATCCACGCCTATTTATCGATAGAGCCGGAGACGGTCTGGCTGGTCATCACCCAGCACGTCTCGCCACTGCGCGAACGCCTGGCCAAGCTGGCCGCCAATAGCGACTCTGACGAAGACCAAGCCTGAGCTGACGGTGATTGGCCAGCCGCGCGCTCTTGCTCGTCAGCGCGGCTGCCAGCTCAGCGACACCGACCACCCCCGAGGCGCAGCCGGCTCGAAGAAGCGCCGGTTGGCCTCATTGACGATGACGCTGGCCGCCGTGGCGCGGTTCAGCAGGTTGTCGGCGCGCAGGCGCCAGCGCCAATCGGGTGCCAGCTGGCCGCCGAGGTTGAAGCCCCACAGGCCGCCGCCTGCGGCCGCAGCCGTGCCGGCGTCATCTGCGGCCAAGCGGGCGCGGGCCTGCAGGCTCAGTGCAGCGTCCAGGCCCTCGCCCTGCCAGCGTAGCTCGGCGCTGGCGAACGCGGCTGGCACGCCGGGCAGGGGCTGGCCGGTCGTCAGCACACGAGTCGACAGCCGCGTGGCGGCCAGGTCCAGCTGCCAGGCGTGCGACAGCGGCAGCTGCGCGGCCGCCTCCAGCCCGCTGCGGCGGGTCTGCGCGGCGTTGGTGAACACGGTGCGGCCGCCGCTGCTGGCCAGCACGCTGATCTCGTCGCGCGTCTCGGCGTGGAAGGCGGTCAGCGCGAGGCGGCGGTCGCCTTCGCGCTGTTCCCAACCCAGCTCGACCTGCTTGCTGCGCTGCGCGCGCAGCTCGTTGTTGAAGCCGCTGCCCTGGGCCCGGTAGGCCAGCTCGGTCAGCGTGGGCGACTCGGCCGCGCGACCCAGGGCCAGGCGCAAGACCTGGCCCGGTACCGGCCGCCAGGCCACGCCGGCCACGGGCTGCACGCCACTGAAGCGCCGCGCGCCGCTGTCGTCGCCGTTGGACAGATAGCGGTCCTCGCTGTCAAAGCGCAACTGGCTCGCGCGCAGGCCGGCCAGCAGCTCCCACTCGGGCGTGGGCGTCCAGCGCCATTGGGCATAGGGCTCGCTGCTGCGGGCGCGGTTGGTCTCGTCGCGCTTGAGCGCACCGCTCTCGCCGGCCTGGTTGAGGTAGCCGCGCCGTGCGTCGCGCTGGGTCTCGACGGCCCAGCCCAGCGTCAACTCATGCTCGGGGGCTAACGCCCAGTTCAGCCGCGCATCCACGCCGCCAAAGCGGCGCCGCAGCTCGATGACGCCGCCGGGATGGCTGGAGCCGTTCTGCACGGCCAGCGGGATGGCCTGCCACTGGTCCACCGCGCGATGGCCCAGCCAGCCGGCGACCTGCACGCGCGTGTTCGCATCCAGGTCGCGCTGCCAGCGCAGGCCGAGCTGCTGCTGCTCGGCCGTCTTGCGCGTGTTGAAGGCCTCGGCCTGGGGCGCCGTCTGGCGCGGGTCGGCGGCGAGCTGCTCGGCGGTCAGGCCCAGGGGGTCGTCGGCGGGTTGGCTCTGCACCTGAAGCACGGCCATGAACTGCTGCTCGGGCGTGCGCAGCTGCCAGCGCGCCTGCGCCAGGCGGCGCTCGCTGCTGCTGTGCGCGCGCCAGCCGTCTCGGTGCGTGACCTGCGCGGCCAGGCTCAAGGCCTGGCCCTCGGCGGGCAGGTGGTCCAGGCTGATGCTGGCCTGGCGCAGGCCGAAGGCACCGAGCGTGAGGCCGGCCTGCGTGCGGTCTTGCGTCGGCCAGCGGCTCTGCATCGCAATGACGCCGCCGCTGGCGCTGCCGTACAGCGCCGAGAACGGGCCGCGCAGCACTTCCAGCGAGGCGGCGTCGGCGATCAGCCAGTGGCTCAACTGGCCCTGGCCGTCGGGCGTGCTGGCCGGGATGCCATCGGCGATGAGGCGCAGGCCGCGCACGCCGAAGCTGGCGCGAGCGCCGTAGCCGCGGCTGGAGAGCTGCAGGTCTTGCGCGTCGTTGCCGCGGTTGGCGGCGTAGAGGCCGGGCAGGCGGGCGAGTGTTCTCGCCAGTGCCTGGGCCGGGTCCTGCGCCTCGGCATCGCGGGTCAGCGTGGCGGCGTCCATACGCTCAACGGCCAGCGTGGGGGCGGTGGCGCGGCCGTTGAGGACGACGGTGTCGAGTTGGGTGGGATTAGCGGCTGCTAGCGCTGCGAATGCCAAGAGGCTCATGTGTGGTGGTTCCTATGCGTTGACTCGTGAGGCCCATGCCGGGATCTCGCCCCGGCGGGCGAGTCACTTTCTGGTCCGCCAGAAAGTAACCAAAGAGCTCCCCCCGACCGCCCCGCCCCTTCGGGGTTCCCTGTGGTGCTCAGACCTCAAGCCCCGCGCCGAACTCACTTCGCTACGCTCCGTTCAAACAAAGCGTCGCGAGTCAGTTCACGAAGCGCGCTGCGCGCGCGGGCTTGAGGTCTTCCGCTCCTCGGCGGGGCTAAAGGGGGTAAGAGAAATACATCCACCGGACGGCGTTCGGGTTTGGCTGTTGCGGCTGTTCGGCTGTTCGGCTGTTCAAAAAAGTCCCCTTCTAAACCGCCGAGAAGCGCAGAAGCCCGGGGCGCGAGCGAAGCGAGCTTCAAGCTCTGACTTCGCACCCCTTTGTCTGAACGGAGCGTAGCGAAGTGAGTTGGGTGCGGCCCCGGGCTTCGAGCATCGCAGGGAACCCCGACAGGGGCGGTTTTGCAGGGGAGAGCTCTTTGCTTACTTTCTGGYGGCCCAGAAAGTGAGTCGCCTGCGGGGGCGAAATCCCCGCATGGGCATTCGCGTCAAGCCAGGCTGAATCAAGCGACCTGCACCTCAGCGCGCCGCCGGCACAACTCGCACCACCCGCCCATGCCCCTCCAACACCAGATACAGCAGCCCATCCGGCCCTTCCCTCACATCCCGCATCCGCCCCGCATCCGCAAACAGCTTCTCCTGCTCCACCAGGCGGTCATCCGCGCCCAGCTTCACCCGCTCCAGATAGCCGAATTTCAGCGAGCCGATGAAGAAGCTGCCCTGCCAGCCCGCGCCGTACTTGGCGCTCTTGAGCTTGACCAAACCAGACAGCGCAATCGACGGCACCCACTTCACCACCGGCTGCTCCATGCCCGCCTTGGCCGCGATGCCCTCGCCGATCTTGCCGCCGCCGTAGTTCTCGCCATAGGTGATGACCGGCCAGCCGTAGTTCAGCTTCGGGCTGATCAGGTTCAGCTCGTCGCCGCCCTGCGGGCCGTGCTCGGTTTGCCACAGGCGGCCCTTCTCATCCAGCGTCAGGCCCTGCGAGTTGCGGTGGCCGTAGCTCCAGATCTCGGGCAGGGCGCCGGCCGTCTTCACGAAGGGGTTGTCGGCCGGCACGCTGCCGTCCTTGCCGATGCGCACGATCTTGCCGAGGTGGTTGTCCAGCGTCTGCGCGCTCTGCATGCCCTTGTAGCGCTCGCCCAGGCTGAGGAAGAGCTTGCCGTCCGGCGCCTCGACGATGCGGCAGCCGAAGTGCAGCTTGCTGTCCATCTTGGGTTGCTGGCTGAAGATGACCTTCACGTCGGTCAGTCGCTTCAGGTCGGCGCTGAGCTTGGCGCTGGCCAGCGCCGTGCTGTTGGTCTTCTTGTCGGCGCTCGGCTCGCTGAAGCAGAAGTAGAGCGTGCGGTTGCTGGCGAAGCCGCTGTCCAGCTGCACGTCCAGCAGGCCGCCCTGGCCAGCGGCGTCGACGGCCGGCAGGCCCTGGATGGGCGAGCTGGGCTTGCCGCCGGCCTTGGCAGTGCGCATGGTGCCGTCGCGCTCGGTGACGAGGAACTCGCCGCCGGGCAGGAAGGCCACGGCCCACGGCGTCTTGAGGCCGTCCACGACGGTTTCCAGCTGGGGCGACTGGGCCTGGGCGGCGGCGCAGCCCAGGGTGATGACGAGGGGGAGGAGGCGCTTGCTCATCATGTGCGAGGTGAGACCGGAAAACGGGCCCGCATCATCGCAGCGCGGGCGGCTTTGCGTGCCCATGTCCATGGGATGACCCCGGCATGCCGCTTGCCATTCGACGGGCGATGAAGATGCAGCCCTATGCCCGCCGCCACGGCGACTCCGGTGTCGTGGCCTTCGCGACCGGCCCGCGCGGCATCGCCGTGCAGTTCGTCGACGGCGCGGTCTACGTCTACGACCTGGAGCGCCCGGGCCGCGCCCACGTCACCGAGATGAAGCGCCTGGCGCGCGCCGGCGAAGGGCTGTCAACCTACATCAGCCAGCACGTGCGCGACCACTACGCGAAGAAGCTCCGCTAGTCGTCGAACAGGCCGGCGACGAGACCCAGGCCGACGCTGAACAGGTCCACCGCGAAGATGCCGCCCACCGGTGCGGCCAGGCGGCCGTTCTCGCGCTGCTGGCGCGAGCGCTCCCTGGCCAGCGCGACGAGCGCATCGGCGAGATCGGCCGGTTGGCTGGCTGCGCGCGCGGCGGGCGCGGTGGCATAGCTGTGCAGCGCCTTCTCGACGGCCTGCGGGTCCAGCAGCGACAGCGCCGAGCGGCAGTGCGAGCAGGCGTCCTCCTTGCGCAGGTCCACCGGCGCGCCGCAGCTGCTGCAGTTGATGACACCCACCTTGGCGGCAATGTCGGCAATCTCCGGCCGGGTGAGCTGGCGCACGAAGCCCTTCTCGATCATGAAGGACGCAAAGCTGCTGAAGCGCCCATGCCGGCTCTCGCAGCGGTGCGTGATGTAGCGGCCGCTGCGCACGATGTCGAAGCCCTGCACGAGCCGGGCGCGGCACTGCGGGCAACTCAGGCGCTCGGCCAGCGGCTGGTGCCGGGCGTCGCGGTGGCGGTGCATCTCCTTGAACATCGTCGCCACGGCCTCGGGCGCCAGCTTGAGGTTCTCCAGGTGGTCAAACCACAGGCCTTGGCAGCCGAAGCAGAGATCGATCTCCACGGTGCCGCTGTATTGGCCGGGTAGCACATGCACCTGCATCGCGTCGCCGCAGGAGGGGCAGGGTCTGGTGGGTGTTGGCATCGTTGGCTGGGGTGGGCGTGCTGGCGCCGATTTTGCGGCCCGATTTGCAAGCAAGGGATGTCGCGGCCGCGCACGAACTGCTGCAATGCGCGCCTTTTCGCCAAGCCTTCGGGCCACGACATCCATGCATCACCCCCGTCCCGTTCGACCCGCCGCCCTGCTGGCCGCGCTGTCTCTCGCCGCAGGCGCCTGTGCCGCCGCGCCAGTCATCCAGGTCAACCCCGGCCTCTGGGCCTCCGACAGCGAGATCTGGATCAATGGCAAGTCGCTGAAGCCCGGCCTGCAGGCGTTGCGGGCCAAGGTGCGCAGCGGCCTGACCGACGCGCAGAAGGCCGAGCTGGACCGCCAGCAAGGCGCCGAGAAGCAGGCCTGCCTGACACCGCAGCAGTCACGCATCGACTTGGCGATCTACCTGGAGAAGTCGCTGGGCGACTCAGGACCCTGGAAATGCGAGGTCAACGCGGACAAGCTGGACGCGAGCGCCGCGTCCGGCAGCTATGCCTGCCGCACCAGCGGTGGCGGGCTGACACAGGGCAAGTTCTCGGCGACCTACGGGCCCGCCAGCTATCGCTTCGAGCTCAACGGCCGCGGCAACGCGGTGGACGGCCGCACCGGCGAGGCGCTCAGCGCCACCGAGATGGACCAGCGCATGCTGTCCACCGGCCGCTGGCTGGGCTCGGGCTGCTGACAGCGGGGCCGGCGCCGGGCGCCGGCCTCAGCCGTCCAGCCGCTGCTGGAACACCAAGCCCGCGTGCTCGCGCAGCGCGTGGAACTTGATCTTGGGCCAGTTGCTCTCGATAGCGCGCAGCTCAGGCGCGTATTCCACCAGCACGGTCGGCGCGTCCACGGCGTCCAGCGCCATGCGGTGGTCGTTGGCGTCGATGAAGCGCTTGAGCTCTTTTTCGTCGTCGCAGGTCACCCAGCGCGCCACCTGGAAACGGCTGGGCATGATGCGCGCCTTGCAGCCGTACTCGTGCTCCAGCCGGTGGGCGACCACTTCGAACTGTAGTTGGCCCACGGCGCCCAGCAGCAGCACGCTGCCGGCGATGGGACGGAAGACCTGGATGGCGCCCTCTTCGCCCAGCTGCGTCAGCCCGGCGCGCAGCTGCTTGGTCTTGAGCGGGTCGGCCACTTCGACGGCGCGGAACATCTCTGGCGCGAAGAAGGGCAGGCCGGTGTACTGCAGCGCCTCGCCTTCGGTGATGGTGTCGCCGAGCTGCAGCACGCCGTGGTTGGGGATGCCGATGATGTCGCCGGCAAAGGCCTCGTCCAGCAGCTCGCGCTTCTGGCTCATGAAGGTCACCACGCTGTTGGGGCGCAGCGTCTTGCCCGAGCGCACCACCTTCAGGTTCATGCCGCGCTCGAAGCGGCCCGAGGCCACGCGCAGGAAGGCGATGCGGTCGCGGTGGGCCGGGTCCATGTTGGCCTGGATCTTGAACACCACGCCGGTGAACTTGGGTTCCTCCGGCTGCACGGTGCGCTGCATGGCGACGCGCGAGTCCGGCGCGGGGGCCAGCTCGACGAGCGCGTCCAGCACCTCCTGCACGCCGAAGTTGTTCACGGCCGAGCCGAAAAACATCGGCGTCTGCTTGCCGCTCAGGAAGTCGTCGCGGTTGAACGCGGGCGCGGCCTCGCGCACCAGCTCGATCTCGCCGTGGGCCTGCTCGTACTGCATGCCGAAGCGCTCGGCGTACTCAGGGTTGTCCAGTCCTTCCAGCACTTCCTCCGTGCCTGCGGCGCGGTCCTCGCCGGGGGCGAACACGCGCATGCGCTGCTGGCGCAGGTCCATCACGCCGTGGAACTGCTTGCCCATGCCGACCGGCCAGGTGAAGGGCACGACCGTCATGCCCAGCTCGGCCTCGATCTCGTCCATCAGCGCCAGCGGGTCTTTCACCTCGCGGTCCATCTTGTTGACGAACGTCAAGATGGGCGTGTTGCGCGCACGGCAGACCTGCAGCAGGCGGCGGGTCTGCGGCTCCACACCGTTGGCCGCGTCGATGACCATCAGCGCCGCGTCCACGGCGGTCAGCACACGGTAGGTGTCTTCGGAAAAGTCCTGGTGGCCCGGCGTGTCCAGCAGGTTGATGACGCAGTCGCGGTACTCCATCTGCATGACGGAGGACGCCACCGAGATGCCGCGCTGCTTTTCGATCTCCATCCAGTCCGACGTGGCATGGCGAGTCGCCTTGCGTGCCTTCACCGACCCGGCGATCTGGATCGCGCCTGAGAACAGCAGCAGCTTCTCGGTCAGCGTGGTCTTGCCGGCGTCGGGGTGGCTGATGATGGCAAAGGTGCGGCGGCGGCGGACTTCCGTCTCGATGCGGCTGGCGGTGGGTTCGGACATGGAGGACGCTGGACAGGGGCTAACCGGCGATTATCGTTGCCGGGCCCTGCGGCTCATCCCCCGTGAAAGGCCAGCTTGCGGTAGTGCTCCAGCCGCAGCGCCTGCAGCTGGGCCTCCAGCGCGGCGACCTCGTTGGCGTCGCTGGAGCGGGGCACCGTCTGCAGCACGATGAAGAAACTGTTGCTCACGGCCGCCGAGCACAGGCAGGCCAGCAGGTCGCACAGGCCCAGCAGGTAGAGCTCGGCCAGGATGATCTGCAGCGAAGCCGGCGTGAAGACGTGATGGTGCAGATAGGCCAGGTCGACCGGTTCGCCACGCAGCCTCGCCTGGAAGCGGTCAAAGGCCAGGCGCAGGTCGCCCACGGCCATCGGGTCCTGCGCGCTGAACAGATGCTGGCTGCCGGGCGGCGCGATGGCGCAGTGGCTGTCGGCGTCAAAGGCGAGTTGGGTGGTCTTCCAGCCGGGCGGGCCGAACTGGGTCATCAGCACGTCGCTGGTGGTCGTCGGATGGCGGAAGACGTCGAAGGTGCGCTGCTTGTGCGGGATGACGAAGGCGGCCAYGCCGTCCGGGCCGAGCAGGGCCTGCAGGCTGCGCAGATGCTCCAGCAGGTTGGGCTGGTGCTCGATGTTGTGCGAGCTGAAGATCAGGTCGAACTGCTGGCCGGCCGGCACTTGCGCCGCCAGGTGGCTGTCGGCGCAGACGTAGTCGATGTCGTCGAACAGATCGGGCGGCAGCTCGTCGAGCTTGTAGGCCGACTGCAGCTGACGGCGCAGTTCAGCGGTGTCGCAGCAGTCCGAGACCTTGAGATTGGGGAAATCGCGGCGGCGGAACAGCGGCGCGGCGCCCGGGCCGATCTCCAGGATGCGCGCCTGCGCCGGCATCGCGGCGCGGACGGCCTCGTTGAAATTGACGCCGGGCTTGAGCTGGGCCCAGAGCCGGTCGGTGAAGGGCAGGTCTGACATGGCCTGCGCAGTGTCGGCGCGGGTGGGCGGGGCGATCCAGCAAACACCGCCGCTTACATGCCCTTGAAGCGCCCCAGTGCGCACGGCTGACGGGCAGGATCAGGGCAGCGACCCGGGCGCGCGCAGCAGCGGCAGCGCGTCCAGCCGCCGCTCGATCTCGGCCAGCATGCGGCGGTAGGGCGGCGCGTCCACGCCGCCGTAGGTCGCGAGGAACTCGCTTCGGCCGAGGAATTCCGGCAGGTCGGCCACGTCGGGCATGAGGTCGCGCTCGCGCGCGCCGTGCGCCAGTCGGTCCTGCAGCGCCTGCGGGTCGCGCTTGGCCAGCAGCCCCAGGCGCGTGCCGGCACGGTCGGCGGCAATGTCGTTGAAGCTGAAGCCGCTGCCGTCGCGCAAGTCGGCCGTCTCCTTGTAGACGCCGATGGCGTCCGCCAGCGGCCCGCCGCCCTCCAGCGCCAGCAGAGCGGAAATCAGGAAGTGCTGGGCGAAGTCCTCACGACCGGCCAGCGTCACCGTCACCTGCTGCGGCTGGGGCGCGGCCCGGATGGCCGGCACCAGATCGGACATTCGCCGGCCGGTGACCTGCAGCGCCAACGTCAGCAGGGCCGCACGGTTTTCCGCGAGCGCATCGCCGCCGCCGACGCTGCGTTGGCTGGCGAGCATGAACAGCGGCGGCAGCAGGCGGTCCAGCGACAGGCTCGCGCCGCCGCCCGCCGAGACATGCACCTGCATCGCACCGGTCATGGCCTGGGCATAGGCTGTTAGGCGCGCCTGCTCAGCCGGCGGCAGCAGGGTGCCGAGCAGGCGCTGCAGGCCCTCGTCGCCCCATTCATAGACCACCTCGAGCCGTGCCGGCATCAGGCGCACGCGCCGCACCATGTCCAGCGCCAGCGCCCCCTCGGGGGTGGCGTGCAAGCGCTCGACCAGGCCCGGCAGCAGCCGCGCGGCAAGCCAGGCCGGCACCGGCAGCCGGCCCACGCGCAGGTCATCGATGGCGGGCAGCCCGGTGGTCTCGCGCAGCGTGGCGGCGATGTTCAGCCAGGCCGTGACGGGGCTGTGCGGCACCGGCAGGCTGGCCCGTAGGCTGGCGCTGCCGCCGCCCAGCACGAGCTGCACCGACGCGCCCGGCGCACCCGATGCCAAACGGCGGGCCAGCTGGTCCAGCATGAGGTTGGCCTCACGCTCGGAGGCGACCAGGGTGCGAAGGGGGCCGGGCGCCGGCCGGCGCGGGTCGTTGCGGTGAAGGAAGTTGCGCGCCTGCGCGACGTCCGCCGCCGACACCTCGGCCGGCGCCGGCCAGCGCGGCGACCCCTGCACCGCCAGCGTCAGCGCCAGCAAGCCGGCGACCGCCAGGGCCAGGGCCATCCAGGCGCCGGTCTTCAGGGCCAGCCGCAGCGCCGTGCGCAGGCGACGACCAAGGCGGGGCTGGGCAGCCTCGCTCACTCCTCCAGCAGGCTGCGGAGCATCCAGGCCGTTTGTTCATGCACCGTGATGCGCTGCGTCAGCAGGTCGGCGCTGGGCTCGTCGCTGGCCTTCTCGACGGCCGGGAAGATCTGGCGCGCGGTGCGGGCAACGGCTTCGTGGCCTTCTTTCAGGATGCGCACCATCTCCAGCGCCTTGGGCGGCGTGGCGGGCGCGTCGGGCAGGCCGCTGAGTTTGGCGAACTGGGCGTAGCTGCCGGGCGCCGGGTGGCCCAGCGAGCGGATGCGCTCGGCGATGGGGTCCACCGCCGTCCACAGCTCGGTGTACTGGGCCATGAACATCGCATGCAGGCTGTTGAACATCGGCCCGGTGACGTTCCAGTGGAAGTTGTGCGTCGTGAGATACAGCGTGTAGGTCTCGGCCAGCAGCTTGGACAGGCCGGCGACGATGGCCGCACGGTCCTTGTCGCTGATGCCGATGCTGATGGACGGGGCGGCGACGGATTTCTTGGCCATGTGCAGCTCCAAAAATTAGATGGCAGCGAGCCTAACCTAGACGCCCAAGCGCTCGAACTCGCTCTCCACCTGCGCCAGCCACACGCGCAGGCGCTGGCGTTCCAGCAGGCCGAGCTTGGCGCCTTCGCTGCCAGGCGCGGTGCGGGCGGACCAGAAGCTCGCGTTCGCCGCGTCGATCTTGCGCAGCACGGCGTCCTGCAGGTGCTTGAGCGGCATCGTGCGCGCACCCAGGGCCTGCGCGCGGGCGAGCTGGCCGGAGCGCTCCAGCTGCGAGAAGTCGTCGCCGCGCAGCTGGTTGAGCACCAGCACGTAGCGAAGTCGGTTGCCGTAGCGGTCGAGCAGGCGGGTCAGCAGGTCGACCGAGTCGCGCCCGGCGTCCATGACATGCCAGTAGTTCACCGCCACGCCGGCCTCGGCGGCCAGGTCCAGCACGCCGGACTCGTCCATCCAGCGCGCCAGCGGCTCGTGCGTCTGCGCGGCCAGGTCCACCAGCACGCGCCGGCCGGGCTCGGCCAGGGCGCTCTCGACGATGGCGTCCAGCGCCTCGAAGCTGTCGACCAGCGCGGGCGAGGCGTAGTCGGCATAGAAGCGCAGCAGCGCGCCGTGGGAGCGGTCGGTGTCGAAGCCGGTGAAGGGGAGGCCGCGGTCGATCAGGTACTGCGCCAGCAGGCGCGACAGCAGCGACTTGCCGACGCCGCCCTTCTCACCGCCAACGAAATGGATGGCACCGGCCGTGGGGTCGACAGGAGAGTGGCTCATGGCAGGAGGCGCCTGGGGCGCTTGAGTTGCGAATTTCCGTGCATTGTGCAGCGCAGCAATGTGACTTGGCGCTTATTGCGACAAGCGCGCCACACCGTCCAGCTCGCAGGCATAGATGGCATTGCGCAGCGCCGCGATGGCCTCGTAGCGCGTGAAGCTGCGCCGCCAGGCCAGCACGACGCGGCGCGTCGGCACGGGCTCGCTGAAGGGCACGAAGCGCAGGTGCGGTGACACGTCGACGGGCACCGACAGCCGCGGCACGACGGTGACGCCCATGCCCGAGGCCACCATGTGCTTGATGGTCTCCAGCGACGAGCCCTCGAAGCTGCGGCGTATGCCCTCGGCGTCGCTGGAGAAGCGCGCGTACTCGGGGCAGACCTCCAGCACATGGTCGCGAAAGCAGTGGCCGGTGCCGAGCAGCAGCATGGTCTCGCGCTTGAGTTCCTCGGCGCTGATGGACTCGCGCGTGGCCAGCGGGTGGGCGGCAGGGAGCGCGACGACGAAGGGCTCGTCGTAGAGCTGGGCCGTGGCCAGGCCGGCGTCCGGGAAGGGCTCGGCCATGATGGCGCAGTCCAGCTCGCCGGTGCGCAGCATCTCCAGCAGCTTCACGGTGAAGTTCTCCTGCAGCATCAGCGGCATCTGCGGATACAGGCCAATGGTGTGCTTGACCAGCTCGGGCAGCAGATAGGGGCCGATGGTGTAGATGATGCCCAGCCGCAGCGCGCCGGCCAGCGGGTCCTTGCCGCGCTTGGCGATCTCCTTGATGGCGCCGGCCTGGTCCAGCACCGACTGCGCCTGGCGCACGATCTCGTCGCCCAGCAGCGTCACGCTGACCTCGCTGCCGCCGCGCTCGAAGATCTTCAGGTCCAGCTCCTCTTCCAGCTTCTTGATGGCGACAGACAGCGTCGGCTGCGACACGAAGCAGGCCTCGGCCGCGCGGCCGAAATGCCGCTCGCGGGCGACGGCGACGATGTAGCGCAACTCGGTGAGGGTCATAGGCCCGAACGCTACACTGCGCCCGCCCCACAAGGGCTCCAAGGGTTTACACCGAGGCACCCCATGAATGAACGCAAGCCGATGACCTTGCCGAAGCTGGCGCAGATGCATGCCAGCGGCGAGAAGATCGCCATGCTGACCTGCTACGACGCCGCATTCGCGTCGCTGCTGGACGAGGCCGGCGTCGACATCCTGCTGATCGGCGATTCCCTGGGCAATGTGCTGCAGGGCCGCGGCTCGACCGCGCCGGTGAGCCTGGAGGACATGGTCTATCACACGTTCTGCGTGTCGCGCGGCCACAAGTGGGCCTGGATCGTGGCCGACCTGCCCTTCGACAGCTATCACGTCAGCAAGGAAGAGGCCTGGAAGAGTGCCGCCGCGCTGGTGAAAGCCGGCGCCCACATGGTCAAGCTCGAAGGCGGCGGCTGGACGGCCGAGACGGTGCGCTTCATCAGCGAGCGCGGCATCCCGGTCTGCGCCCACCTGGGCTTCACGCCGCAGACGGTCAACGCCTTGGGCGGCTTCAAGGTGCAGGGCCGTGACGAGGCCGGTGCGGCGCGCATGAAGCGCGAGTCGATGGAGCTCGTCGACGCGGGCGCCGCCATGCTGCTCTACGAGATGGTGCCGGCCGCGCTGGCCGCCGAGATCACCGCCGCGTCGCCCGTGCCCGTCATCGGTATCGGCGCGGGCGTGGGCACCTCGGGCCAGGTGCTGGTGCTGCACGACATGCTCAACATCACGTCGGGCCGCAAGCCGCGCTTCGTCAAGGACTTCATGGCCGGCAAGGACTCCGTGCTGGCGGCCGTGAAGGGCTATGTGGGCGAGGTGAAGGCCGGGACCTTCCCGGTCAACGAGGTGCATGGGTTCTGACATGCAAGTGATCCACACCATCGCCGAGCTGCGCGATGCGCTGGCCATCCACCGCCAGCGCGGCTTCGTGCCGACCATGGGCAACCTGCACGACGGCCACCTGGCGCTGGTGAAGCAGGCGCGCGAATTGGTGGGCCCGGCCGGCGCGGTGGTCGCCAGCATCTTCGTGAACCGGCTGCAGTTCGCGCCGCACGAGGACTTCGACACCTACCCGCGCACGCTGGCCCGTGACTGCGAGCTGCTGGAGGGCGCTGGCTGCGACATCGTCTTTGCGCCGTCGGAGAAAGAGCTGTACCCGGAGCCGCAGGGCTACAAGCTGCTGCCGCCGCCCGAGCTGGCGGACATCCTGGAAGGCCACTTCCGCCCCGGCTTCTTCACCGGCGTCTGCACCGTCGTGCACAAGCTCTTCAACATCGTGCAACCCACGCTGGCGGTGTTCGGCAAGAAGGACTATCAGCAGCTGATGGTGCTGCGCCGCATGACGGCGCAGATGGCCTTGCCTATCGCCATCTACGGCGGCGAGACACGTCGCAGCAACGAAGGTCTGGCACTCTCGTCCCGCAACGGCTACCTCAGCGACGCTGAGAAGGCCGAGGCGCTGCGTTTGTCGCGCACGTTGAAAGCCATGATCGCCCGCTGGCAGGCCGGCGAGCGCGAACTCGCGGTTATGGAAGCAGACGCAATGCAATCGCTGCGCGACGCCGGCTGGGCGCCGGACTACGTGACACTGCGCCGTCAGCACGACCTGGGAGCGGCAGCCGTTGGGCAGCCGCTCGTGGCCCTCGCCGCTGCCAAGCTTGGCAGCACCCGTTTGATCGACAACCTTGAAGTTGAAGTTTGAAATGACATCGAATCGACTCCGCCGCCGGCCCCTGCTGGCCCTGACGGCTTCTCTCCTCCTGAGTCTGGCAGCCTGCGGCGGCGGCGGTGGTGGCAGCAGCACACCGACGACGCCCACTCCCACGCCCGTGGTGCTGACCGTCACCCACAAGGTGCGCCTGACGACCAGCCAGGGCGTCATCGAGCTGGGCCTGGACCGCACCCACGCGCCCCTCTCGGTAGACAACTTCCTGAAGTACGTGAACGACGGCTTCTACAACGGCACCGTCTTCCACCGCGTCATCGCCGGCTTCGTCATCCAGGGTGGCGGCGTCGCCCGCAACGGGGCTGGCGCACTGCAGGACAAGACGCCTACCTACGGCCCCATCGCGCTGGAGAGCCTGAACGGCCTTTCCAATGTGCGCGGCACGCTCGCCATGGCCCGCACCGCGGTGCCGGACAGCGCGACCAGCCAGTTCTATATCAACGTGGTCGACAACACGAGCCTGAACTACCAGAACTCGTCCAACCCCGGCTATGCCGTCTTCGGCCAAGTGACGCTGGGCCTGGATGTGGTGGACAAGATCAAGGCCGTGTCGACGAATGCCTCGGACGTGCCGCTGTCCGACGTGACCGTCACCGAAGCGAAGGTGATCCCGCTCTGACCTGAGCCCGGATTTACGGTAACCACTTGATTCAGCGTGTCGGCGGCATTGGCTGCCGGCCCGTTGGGCAGGCCCAGCCACTCCCGGGTCCTGCCATGCTGCGCCGTCTTGCCGCCCTTTCGTTCGTCCTGACCCTGGCCGCCTGCGGTGGCGGCGGTGGTTATCACGACCACGATGGCGGTGGTGGGGGCGGCGGCGGTGGCACGCAGTACCCGCAACCCAACCCCACGCCCAATGCGCCCACGCTGTCCTGCAGCGCGGCGGGCCTGGCCGCATCGGCGGCGTCGACCTTTGGCACGGTCTGCATGCTGACGAGCAGCGGCGAGATCGTCGTCGAGCTCTACGACACCTACTCGCCGCAGACGGTCGCCAACTTCTACAAATACGTCGCCGCGGGCTTCTACACAAAGACGCTGATCCACCGCGTCGACCGCGACTTCATCGTGCAGGGCGGCGGCTACACCAGCGGCATGGTGACCAAGACGCCGCTGTACGCGCCCATCAAGCTGGAGAGCAACAACGGCCTGTCCAATCTGCGCGGCACCATCGCCATGGCGCGCCGCAGCGACGCCGATTCGGCCACCAGCCAGTTCTTCTTCAACGTGGTGGACAACACCAGCCTGGACTACAAGAGCGCCACCGACCCCGGCTACGCCGTCTTCGGCCGCATCATCTCGGGCCTGAACACGCTGGACGCGATCAACGTCGTGCCGACCTACACCTACAGCCAGACGGACATCGAGCCCCGGGTCGAGGTGCTGGTGTACTGGGCCCAACGCCTCAAGTAAGGGCTGAAGTAGGCCCGCTCGCCCCGCCGGCTCGCCACTCGTCCCGGCGTCTCGCCGCTCGTCATCCGGCCCCTGCCGGTGGCGGGTGAGCTGGGCAACATGCCGTCCATCGCAACCTAGATGGAGACACCATGTTCAACAGCAAGCGTTCCTGGACCGGCCTGTTCGGCGCCGCAATCGGCATCCTGACCGCGCTCTACGTCAGCAACAGCCAGGCCGCACCCGTCGAGTTCCGCGACCTGCGCGTCGAGGTCGTCGGCCAGGGTCGGCCGGTCGTCATGATCCCGGGCCTGAACAGCGCCGCTGGCGTCTGGACCGAGACCTGCGCCGCGCTGCAGCCCGGCGTGCAATGCCACATCGTGCAGCTGCCCGGCTTTGCCGGCGCGCCGGCGGTGGCGATCGAGAACTTCCAGGCCGGTATGCGCGACCGCCTGCTGGCCTATCTGGACGACCGCAAGCTGGCGCAGCCCGTCGTCATCGGCCACAGCCTGGGCGGCACGCTGGCCTTGCAGATGGCGGCCGAGAAGCCGGGCCGCATCGAACGCCTGGTCATCGTCGACAGCCTGCCCTTCCTGGCCGGCATCCGCGGCATGACGCCCGAAGCGGCGCGTGGCGTCGCCGCCGGCATGCGCCAGCAGATGCTGGGCGCGACCAAGGAGCAGTGGGAAGCCGGCACCCGCCAGGGCGCGGGCGGCATGAGCCGGAGCCCCGCCAACGCCGAGCGCGTCGTCGCCTGGGGCCTGGCCAGTGACCGCGCCACCACGGCGCAGGCCATGTCCGAGCTGTGGGGCGACGACCTGCGCCCGCTGCTGCCCAAGATCACCGCGCCGACGCTGGTGCTGGGCGCCTGGGCGGCCTTCGAACCCATGGGCTCCACGCTGGCGAGCACGCAAGCCATCTTCGAGGCGCAGTACGCCGGCCTGAAAGGCACCAAGGTGGTCATGAGCCAGCGCGGCTATCACTTCCTCATGTGGGACGATGCCGACTGGCTGGTGGGCGAGATCAAGGGCTTCCTGGCTGCAAAGTAAAACCAGGAGCGGGAGAGAAATGAACACGCGCAGACGAGCGGTCGTGCAGGGGCTGCTGTGGAGCAGCTACGTCGGCATCTCGCTCGTGATGATTGCCAACTTCGGTCCGCTGAGCGGCTCCATGGCCTTTGTCATGGTGTCCATCGCTGCGGGTCTGTGGGTTATCAGCGAGGCGCTGCGCGCCCTTGCACTGCGCCAGGCCTGGCTGGACGAGCCCCCACGCGGCCTGCTGCTGCGCCTGCTGCTGGTCCCGCCGCTTTTTGCCGTCGTGCTGCAGATCGTGGTCTTCTTCGTCAACCGGGCCGGCGTGGCGCTAGGCCTGCTGGAATTCCCTCCGGGCATGCCGAGGAGCTTCCTGGTCCTGTTGGTCTACACGTTCAATACCAGCATCCTGCTGTGGCTGTGGATGGCGGTCTGGGTGGGGCTGCAAATGATCGAACGCTGGCGCTCCGGAGAGATCGCCAAGTGGAAGGCCGAGACGGCAGCCCGCGAGCTGGAGCTGCAGGTGCTGCGCGCCCAGATCAACCCGCACTTCCTGTTCAACGCGCTGAACAACCTGCGCGCCCTCATCAATGAAGACCCGACCCGTGCCCGCGAGATGCTGAGCCGCCTGTCCAACACGCTGCGCCACACGCTGCAGCACAGCGCCAAGGAGCGCGTGCCGCTGGCCGACGAACTGGCCGTCGTGCGCGACTACATCGCGCTGGAGCAACTGCACCACGAGGAGAGGCTGCGCGTGGACTGGCAGATCGACCCCGCCACGACTGGCGCCAGCGTGCCGCCCATGCTGCTGCAGCTGCTGGTGGAGAACGCCATCAAGCACGGCATCGCGCGCACGTCGGGCGGCGGCGTTGTCGACATCGGCCTGAGGCGCGACGGCGCGCGGCTGGCGGTGGCCGTCAGCAACCCTGGGCAGTGGACGCCCGGAGGGTCTGGCTCGGCGGACAGCACCGGCCTGGGCCTGGCCCACCTGCGCGAGCGCCTGGCGCGTGCCGGCGGCGATGGCGCGGGCTGCCGCATCGAGGCGGCGGATGGCCGCGTCACCGTGACCGTGGAGCTGATGGCATGAGCGCCGCGCCGGGCCGTCCCAAGCAAGCTCACTCCCGCTTGGCGGGACAGCGCGTAGCGCGAAGGGTGCACCAGTGAAGATCTACATCGTCGAAGACTCGCGCCTGGCCCGCCAGGAGCTGCGCACACTGCTCGCCGCCATCCCCGATGCCGACATCGTCGGCGAGGCCGCCGAGCTGGCGCCCGCGCGCGAGGCCATCGAGACGCTGCGGCCCGAGCTGCTGCTGCTGGACGTCGAGCTGCCCGGCGCCACCGGCTTCGACCTGCTCGACCAGCTGGAGCACATGCCCCTGGTCGTCTTCACGACTGCCTATGACCAGCACGCGCTGGCCGCCTTCGAGCGCAACGCGCTGGACTACCTGCTCAAGCCCATCGATGCCGACCGGCTGGCGGCCGCGCTGACCAAGGCCCGCGAGCGGCTGCGGCCCACGCCGGTCACTGCGTCGGCATCGGCCTCGGCGCTGAAGGGCGCGGACGACATGGTCTTCCTGCGCGATGGCGAGCGCTGCTGGTTCGTGCGCCTGGGCGACATCGCCGGGTTTGAAGCCTGCGGCAACTACGCCCAGGCCTGGTTCGACGGACAGCGCCCGCTGCTCGCCCGCACGCTCACCAGTCTGGAGGAAAGGCTGGACCCCCAGCTCTTCTTCCGCGCCAGCCGCAGCCACCTCATCAACCTGCGCTGGATCCAGGGCATCGCACCCTGGAGCAACGACGGCTACCGCGTAACGCTGAAGGACGGCCACCAGGTCGAGGTGTCGCGGCGGCAGGCCAAACTGCTGCGCGAGAAGCTGGAGCTGTGAGGGCTTTGCAGCCTGTCCCTCGCGATCTGCAGTCCATCGCTTATCGGGAGGGCGGGCGGCCGGCTTCGACGACGATGCAGGCCTCTCAACACCTGACCCCGAGAACTCGAATGAACCGCTTTGCTTCCTTCACAGCCGCTTCCGTCGCCGCCGTCCTGCTGAGCGCCTGCGTCTTCGCGCCGCCGTCTGGCTCGTCCAACGCATTCGACGCCGACGCCATGGCCAAGAACAGCGAACGCGCGCTGGCCACCTGCGGCGCCGGCAACGTCAGGGAAGTCAACGCGAAGAGCTTCAGCTGCAAGTGAGGCGGGACCTCCACGCCTTCTAGGCCTTCAGGAACTCCGCCTTCGTCCCCAGCCAGCGCACCACCTGGCGGCGCGCCGCCTCGGGGTGTTCGTCCAGCAGCTGCGGCGCAAGCGCGCGGGCGGCGACGAGCAGGGGTGCGTCCTCCTGCAGGTCGGCAAAGCGCAGCAGCTCGGCGCCACTCTGGCGCGAGCCCATGAACTCGCCCGGCCCGCGGATGTCCAGGTCGCGGCGCGCGATCTCGAAGCCGTCGGTCGTCTCGGCCATGGCCTTGAGCCGCGCCTTGCCGGTGTCGGACAGCGGCGGGCTGTAGATCAGCACGCAGACGCTGGCCTTGGACCCGCGCCCCACGCGGCCACGCAATTGGTGCAGCTGCGCCAGGCCAAAACGCTCGGCATGCTCGATGACCATCAGGCTGGCGTTGGGCACATCCACGCCGACCTCGATGACCGTGGTGGCCACCAGCACGCTCGTCGCGCCGCTGGCGAACTGCGCCATCACGGCCGCCTTCTCGCCCGAGGCCATGCGGCCGTGCAGCAGGCCGACGGGCGTGCCGGCCAGCGTCTCGCTCAATTCCGCGTGCGTCTCGGTCGCGTTGCGCAGGTCCACGGCCTCGCTCTCCTCCACCAGCGGGCAGACCCAGTAGACCTGGGCGCCGTCGGCCACCGCCATGCGGATCTTGTCGACCACGTCGTGGCGCTTGGACTCGGTGAACACCTTGGTGACGATGGGGCTGCGACCGGGCGGCAGCTCGTCGATGGTGGAGACGTCCAGGTCGGCGAAGTAGGTCATGGCCAGCGTGCGCGGGATGGGCGTGGCGCTCATCATCAGCATGTGCGGCTCCAGGTCCATCGCCTTGAGCTTGTTGCGCAGGGCCAGCCGCTGGGCGACGCCAAAGCGATGCTGCTCGTCAATGATGGCCAGGCCCAGCTTGGCGAACTTGACCTTGTCCTCGATGACGGCATGCGTGCCGATGACGAGCTGGGCCTCGCCCGACGCCGCCGCGTCCAGCATCTTCTGCCGCGCCTTGCCCTTCACGCTGCCGGTGAGCCACGCGACCTTCAGCCCCATCGGCTCCAGCCAGCCGATGAGCTTGCGGAAGTGCTGCTCGGCCAGGATCTCGGTGGGCGCCATCAGCGCGCACTGCCAGCCGGCGTCGATGGCGACGGCCGCGGCCAGCGCGGCCACCACCGTCTTGCCCGATCCGACGTCGCCCTGCAGCAGCCGGTGGGTGGGCTGGGGCCGGGCCAGGTCTTGCGCGATCTCTTCCGACACGCGTTGCTGGGCACCGGTCAACTGGAAGGGCAGCGCCGCCAGCAGCTTCTCGTGCAGGCCGCCGGGCCGGCCGCGCAATGCCGGCGCCACCAGCAGCGCGCGCTCGCGCTGGGCCTGCAGCTGCGACAACTGCTGGGCCAGCAGCTCCTCGAACTTGAGGCGGTGCCAGGCCGGGTGGTGGTGCTCGTGCAGTGCGTCCTGCGAGGCGTTTGGCGGCGGATGGTGCAGGTAGTTCAGCGCGTCCTTCAGGCTGGGCAGGCCGCGCGGCACGACGCCGGCCGGCAGGATCTCGCGCAGGTCCGCCCGCGCCAGGCCCGAGGCCACGGCCTTGCGCAGATAGGCCTGCGGCAGCTGCGCGGAGGCCGGGTAGACCGGCGTGAGCGATGCGGCCAGCGGCGTGTCCTCGTCCACGACCTTGACGACCGGGTGCACCATCTCGCGCCCGAAGAAGCCGACCCGCGCCTCGCCGCGGATGCGCAGCCGCGTGGCCGCCGACATCTGCCTTTGCTGCGCCGGGTAGAAGTTCAGGAAGCGCAGCAGCAAGGTGCCGGACTCGTCCTTCACGCGCACCAGCAACTGGCGGCGGCTGCGCATCTCGATCTGGCAGTCGGTGACGACGCCCTCCACCTGCGCCGGCTCGTTCTCGCGCAGCGCGGCGATGGGGATGACGCGGGTCTCGTCCTCGTAACGCATCGGCAGGTGCAGGGCCAGGTCGATGTCGCGCAGCAGGCCGAGCTTTTCCATCGCCTTCTGCGGGGCGGATTTGGTCTGCGCTTTGCTGGGTTCGGCGGCGGCCTCTGGCATGGGGCCGCATTGTGGCGGCGACGACTTGCACAGATGCAAACGCGATTTCCTTCGTAGGCATCTGCAAGGCCCCGCATTACCGTGCTCGCCTTCATTCCCGGAGCCTTGTTCCATGCGTTCTTCCCTGCTTGCCCTCATTGCCATCGGCTTTGCCGCGTCCGCCCAAGCCGCCCCGCCGGCGCAAGCCGTCGACGGCGTCTTCGTCGGCCCCAACGGCCTGTCGCTCTACACCTTCGACCGCGACGCCGCGAACAAGAGCAACTGCAACGACCGCTGCGCCACCAACTGGCCGCCGCTGCCGGCCGCCGCCGAGGCCAAGGCCGAAGGCGACTGGACCGTCGTGACCCGCGACGACGGCAGCAAGCAGTGGGCCTACAAGGGCAAGCCGGTCTATGGCTGGGTCAAGGACAGCAAGCCCGGTGACCGCACCGGCGACAACGTCAACCAGGTCTGGCACCTCGCCAAGCCGTAAATAGATTGGCAGGGGCTGAGACAATCCCGGCCCCATGCCTGAGCTGACCGTTGCCGACTTCGATTTCGACCTCCCGCCCGAGCTGATCGCTCAGCATCCTGCGTCTGAGCGCAGTGCGTCGCGGCTGCTGGACGCCAGCGGCACCGAGCCGGTGGACCGCGTCTTCCGCGAGCTGCCCGATCTGCTGTCACCCGGCGACCTGCTGGTCTTCAACAACACCCGTGTCATCAAGGCGCGGCTGTTTGGCGTCAAGGCGACTGGCGGTTCCGTCGAGGCGCTGGTTGAGCGCGTGCTGCCCGGCACGCAGGAAGTCTGGATGCACCTGCGCGCCAGCAAGAGCCCCAAGCCCGGCGGCCGCGTGCGCTTTGCCGATGCCTTCGACGCCGAGGTGCTGGGCCGCTGCGGGCCGGACAACGGTCTCTTCCATCTGCGCTTTGCCGGCGACCCCTTCGCGCTGCTGGATGCCCACGGCCATGTGCCGCTGCCGCCCTACATCGCCCATGCCGACGATGCCGAGGACGAGCGCCGCTACCAGACCGTCTTCGCCAAGGAGCCCGGCGCCGTCGCCGCGCCCACCGCTGCCCTGCACTTTGACGAGGCCTTGCTGGCGCGCCTGGCCGAGCGTGGCGTCGACACCGCGCACGTGACGCTGCACGTCGGCGCCGGCACCTTCCAGCCGGTGCGCGTCGAGACGCTGGCCGAACACAAGATGCACAGCGAGTGGTTCGAGGTGCCGCAGTCGACGGTGGCGGCAATAGCCGCCTGCAAAGCCCGTGGCGGCCGTGTGGTGGCGGTGGGCACGACGACGCTGCGCGCGCTGGAATCGGCCGCCCGAGGCGGTGAGCTGCAAGCCGGCGCCCGCGAGACGGACATCTTCATCACGCCGGGCTTCCAGTTCCGCGTCGTCGACCGGCTGGTGACCAACTTCCACCTGCCCAAGAGCACGCTGATGATGCTGGTCAGCGCACTTGCCGGCCATGATCTGGTCATGGCCCTGTACCGCCATGCCATCCGCGAGCGTTACCGCTTCTTCAGCTACGGCGACGCGATGCTGCTGACGCGCCGCTAGGAGACGTGCGCCGCTCAGCGGCCCGTCTTCAGCCGGATCAGCAGGTTCAGCAGCTTCATGGCCCGACCGGCATACGGCGGCTGGAACATCAGCTGGATGCCCGAGAACGGGCCCTGGCGGAACACCGGGCGCAGTTTGGAGAACGTGTTGAAGCCTTCCCGCGCGTGGTAGTGGCCCATGCCGCTGGCGCCGACGCCGCCGAAGGGCAGGTCGTGCTGGCCGACGTGCAGCAGGCCCTCGTTGACGGACACGCCGCCGGACATCACATGGCGGATGTACCAGTCCTGCAGCGCGCGGTCGTGCGTGAAGGGATAGATCGCCAGCGGCCGGTCGTTGCCGTTGATGTAGCCGGCAACCTCTTCCTTCGTGCGATAGCTGCGCACCGGCAGCAGGGGGCCGAAGATCTCGCCCTGCGAGACGAGCATGTCGGGCGTGGGGTCGATCACCAGGTGCGGCGGGAACTTGCGTGCCGCCGCGTCGGGCTGCTGCCCTTCGGCCAGGTTGACGATACGGGCCCCCTTGGCGCGGGCGTCTTCGAGCATGGCGGTCAGGCGCGCGTAGCTGCGCTCGTCGATGATGGCCGTGTAGTCGCCGTGGTTGAGGTCGGGATAGCGCTGGCGTACCAGGGCCTTGCAGTGCGCGGCGAACGCATCGGCCCGGCCCTCGGGCAGGAAGACGTAGTCGACGTTGGTGCAGATCTGCCCGGCGTTGAACATCTTCACCCACATGATGCGTTCGGCCGCCGTCTTGATGGGGAAGTCGGGCGCGACGATGGCCGGCGCCTTGCCACCAAGTTCCAGCGTGACCGGCACGAGATTGCGCGCCGCATTGGCCATCACCGCGCGGCCGGTGGCACCGGAGCCGGTGAACAGCAGGTGGTCGAAGCGCAGCGCCGAGAACGCCGGGCCGCGCCCGCCGCCATCGGCGAAGAAGCGCAGCTTGGTCTCGGGGAAGTAGCGCGGGCTGATCTGCATCAGCAGCGCCGCCAGGTGCTGCGAGTTCTCGCTCATCTTGACCATGCAGCGGTTGCCGGCCGCAAAGATGGCGGCCAGCGGGCTGAAGGACAGGTTGAGCGGAAAGTTCCAGGGCACGATCACGCCGACCACGCCCAGCGGCTGCGGGATCACGCGGTTGCGGGCGCCGGGGTAGAGCAGCACGTCGATGTGCCGGCGCTGCGGCTTCATCCAGCGCCTGAGGTTGCTGATGTTGTCCTGGATCGTTTCCAGCACGACGAAGTACTCGGCAAACAGGGTCTCGAACTCGGAGCGGCTGCCGTAGTCGGCGCAGATCGCCTCCACCAGGGCCTGGCGGTTGTCCTTCAGCAGGCGGGCCAGGGTCTGCAGGTCGGCCTTGCGCTGCGCGAAGTCGGGCTCGGGGTCGGCCAGGTAGGCGGCGCGCTGCGCGTCCAGGCAGTGCTGGAACTCGGGCACAACCTGGGTGGCGTCGAGTTCGGGGTGGCGCGCGTTCATGGCGTCTCCTCGGTGGACGGGTTGCGGCCGGCAGTCAACCGCGGCCCTTGACGGGGATGAGGGCACCATTGATGGCTGCCGCAGCATCGGACAGCAGGAACAGGATCACCCCTGCCAGCGCCTCGGGCGTCACCCAGCGGCTGAAGTCGGCCTGCGGCATGTCGGCGCGGTTGGCGGCGGTGTCGATCACACCGGGCAGCACGGCATTGACGGTGATGCCGCGGTCCTTGAATTCCTCGGCCAGCGCCTCGGTCAGGCGCGCCACGGCGGCCTTGGAGGCGGCATAGGCGCCCGTGCCCAGGCCACCCTGGCCGGCGCCGAGCGAGCCGATGTTGACGATGCGCCCGGCGCCGCGCGCCAGCAGGTGCGGCAACGCCGCCTGCGAGGCGAGCAGCGCGGTACGGACATTGATCGAATACATGCGATCCCAGGTGTCGACGCTGCCGGCGGCCACCGTCTCCCAGGTGAAGCCGCCCGCCACGTTGACGAGGCCATCGAGCCCGCCGAGGCGCTGGGCCGCGAGGACCAGGGCCTGGTTGGCACCGTTCGCGGCGCTCAGGTCGACGGCACCCAGCGCGAGCACGCCGGCGGGCAGGGCCGCCGGGGCCTCGGCCCTGTCGATCAGGGCAACGCGGGCGCCGGCAGCGACGAGCGCCGCGCCAACCGCACGGCCCAGCGCGCCAAATCCCCCGGTGACGGCGATGGCCCGGCCTTCGAGTGTTCGTGTCATGGAATCAGGCCACCGGGCGCGGGGTCGATGCAGTGGCCAGGGCCACCGCCTCCACGCTTTCGTCGAAGGGCTCGCCGCCAGGCCGCAGGGCGGAGTGCTGGCGCCGGGACTGCGACAGCGGGTAGAACATCTGGTCGGCCCAGTGCTCGTCGCCGAACAGCACGTCGTCCTGCAGGCCGACGGCGGCTGGATAGCGCCGGGTGATCTTGGCTGAGCCGAACAGCACGTCCCAGAAGAACAGCAGGTTGCCGTAGTTGCCCTTGTAGTGGCCGATGCCGTCGCTGTTGGTCAGCGCATGGTGGGCGGCGTGCGTGGCCGGCGTGGAGATGGTGCGCTCGACGATCCACATCAGCGGGCTCAGCGCCTTGATGCGGTACAGCGGCTCGTCCCAGCGCCAGGCGCAGTGCGCGCCCAGAATGACCGCGATCTTGACCACGATGTAGGGCAGGAAGACCTCGCCGCAGCCCAGGAACAGCAGCACCCCGGCCATCCACAGCCCCGGCATCATCAGGTAGTAGAAGAAGTTGTTGCGGTAGGTGATGCGGATGCTCATATACCGCGCCGAGTGATGCGCCCGGTGCAGCGGCCACAACAGCGGCGTGTGCGACAGGCGGTGCCACCAGTACTGCGTCATGTCGTCGGCGACCAGGAAGGCCGCCAGCATCGCCCACCACGGCAGGCTGGCCCAGGCGCCCTGCTGGGCCGGCATCAGCCACAGGCACAGCTTGGTGGAGAGCAGCAGTGCCAGCGGCTGCGTGATGGCGATCAGGCTGATGAACATCAGCACTTCAAGCTTGGTGTCGTTGCCACTGGCTTGCACCGTCGTCTTGTAGCGCCGGCTGATGATTTCCATCATGGCGAAGCCGAGAATCAGGCTCGTGATCAGTGCGTTCTGCAGTAGCAGGCTCATCTTGTCTCCTGGCGCCGCTCGAGCGGCTTGTGCGGGAGACGCGATTTCCGCACCGGCAGGGCCATGCGTCCAATGCAATGTATGTTCCATAACAATGCAAGGAGCGCATTGAGCATGGTCAACCTGAAGCAACTGGCCCATCTGGTGGTCCTCGACGACGAGCGTCATTTCGCGCGCGCCGCAGAGCGTGTGCATCTGAGCCAGCCCGCCTTCAGCCGCAGCATCAAGGCCATCGAGGACGAGCTGGGCATGCGCCTGTTCGACCGCGAGACCGGCCCGATCAAGCCCACGCCCGCGGGCGCTTTCATCATCGAACGGGCGCGCCGCCTGCTGTTCGATGCGCGCGGGCTGCAGCGTGATGCGGCGCTCTACCGCGACAGCGAGTTGGGCAACACGGCCTTCGGCGCCGGGTCCTTCATGGCCGTCACGCTCATGCCGGACGTGCTCATAGCGCTGCGCCGCCAGTACCCCGGCGTAAGCGTGCGCCTCGAAACCAACCACTGGCAGCATCTGCTGCAATCCCTGCTGGCCGAGGACATCGAATTCTTCGTCGCGGAACTGCGCGATCTGCCGGCGGACCCCCTGCTGCAGATCACCCCGCTGGGGCGCCTGTCGGCGCATCTCTACGTTCGCAGCGGCCATCCGCTCGCAGGCCGGCCCTGCAGCTTCGCCCAGGCCTGGGAGTTCGGCTTGGCGACCATCAAGCTGCCTGGCCACCACAAGGCCTTGTGCGCCCGGCTGCTCGGCCTGCCGGCCGGCCAGGCCCCGGTTCCCGCGCTGGAGTGCGCCGACCCGGAATTGCTGCGCGCCTTGGCACTCGCGACCGACAGCGTGATCTCCGCCGCCGACATCACGATGCGCGATCCCGTGCTGGCCGGCCAGTTCGTGCAGCTCGAAGTGACCGACCTGCCGGCGGTCTACGCCGAGATGGGCCTCGCGACGCTCTTGCACCGCACGCCCTCGCCGATGGCCCGGCGGGCCATGGCCTGCGTGCAGGAGGTCGCCCGCAAAGTCGCGGCGACTTGACTTCTCCCGGCGTCAGCTCACCACCACCGCCCGCGCCTTTTTCAGCCACTTCGCCAGGCAGGCGCACAGCAGCTCCGGCTCGATGGGCTTGCTGAGGTAGTCCGTCATCCCCGCCGCCAGGCACTTCTCGCGCTCGCCGGGCAGCGAGTTGGCCGTCAGCGCAATGATGGGCACGGTGACGTAGCCCGGCAGCTTGCGCACCAGGCGGGTGGCCTGCAGGCCGTCCATGCCGGGCATCTGCACGTCCATGAAGATGGCGTCGAACTGGCGCTTGCCGAGCTGGGACAGGGCCTGCTCGGCGTCGTCGGCCACCATGCACTCCACGCCGTGGGCGCGCAGCAGTTCGGCGGCGACGAGCTGGTTGATCTCGTTGTCTTCCACCACCAGCACCGTGCCGTCGAACTTCTCCAGCTCGTCGCAGGCGCTGGTGTCGCCCTCGTCCCAGGGCTGGGCCTGGACGAGCACGCCGTGCAGCGTGTCCAGCAGCGTGGACGGCGTGACCGGCTTCTGCAGCAGGCCGTCCAGCGAATGCCCGCCCATGGCCGCCTCGACGACCTCGCGGTCGTAGGCCGAGACCATGATGAAGGAGGCGTCGGACATGGGCTCCGACGCGCGCAGCGCATCGATGACCTGGAAGCCGTCGAGGTCAGGCATGCGCCAGTCGACCACGGCGACCTTGAACTTCTCGCCCGTCGCCTGCACGGCCCGCGCGATGTCCAGCGCCCTCAGGCCCGAGTCGGCTTCCTGCACGTCCAGGCCGAAGGAGCGCAGCATGGCCACCATCGTCAGCCGCGCGGTGAAGTTGTCATCCACCACCAGCGCCTTCAGGCCGCGAAGCGACGCACGGGCGTCGAGCATCTTCTTCGCGCGCGGCAGGTCCTGCTGGCTGTCGGCGAGCAGCGTGGCGGTGAAGCCGAAGCGGCTGCCGGTGCCCTCCTCGCTCTCGGCCTTCAGCGTGCCGCCCATCAGCTGCACGATGCGCTGGCTGATGGCCAGGCCCAGGCCGGTGCCGCCGTACTTGCGGCTGGTGGACGAGTCGGCCTGCGTGAAGGCGGTGAAGAGCTTGTCGCGCACCTCGGCGGACATGCCGATGCCGGTGTCCTCGACCGAGAAGGCGATCTCGTTGCTGTCCGCACCGCCGACCAGCAACCGGGCCTGGATGACGACCTCGCCCCTGGCGGTGAACTTCACCGCGTTGCTGCCTAGGTTCAGCAACACCTGCTTGAGCCGCATCGCATCGCCACGCAGCATGCGCGGGATGCCTTCGTCGCGGCGAATGATGATCTCCACGGGCTTGTCGGCGACCTGCAGGTTGAGCACCATCGTGACCTCTTCGAGCACGCGGTCGAGCTCGAAGGGCGCGGCTTCCAGCTCCATCTTGCCGGCCTCGACCTTGGACAGGTCCAGCACGTCGTTCAGCAGCCGCAGCAGCGATTTGCCGGCGGACTGAAGCTTCTCCAGGTAGTCGCGCTGGCGGGCGCTCAGGTCGGAGCGCAGCACGATATGCGACAGGCCCAGGATGGCGTTCATCGGCGTGCGGATTTCATGGCTCATGTTGGCCAGGAAGTCGGCCTTGGCCTGGGCGGCAGCCTCCGCGGCCTCACGGGCGCGGATGAGGTTGTCACGGCTGGTGGCCAGCCGCACCGTCATGACCCGCAGCGCGTTCTGCAGGTCGCCGAGTTCATCGCTGCGCGACGAGGCCGGCGCAAGGGACAGGTCCCCGCCGGTCACGCGGGTGGCGAGCGCCAGGCAGGCGCCGATGGGCGTGAGGATGGATTGCAGCGCCAGCGTGTAGCCGATGGCCGCGGCGGCGATGGCCAGCATCGCGATGGCCGCCAGCGTCTGGCCGCCGCTGCTGCGCGTCTGGTCGAACGAGGCCATGGACGAGTCGGCCAGCTCGCGGCTGACGTGCACCGTCGCATCGACGGCCCGGCGGTGCTGCTCGTAGGCGACCTGGGCGTCCTGCAGGGCGATGCGGGCCTGGATGTCATCGACGTTGGCCGCCGCGGCGAGCATGCGGTGAGCGGCGGCAAATATCTGCCCGCTGGTGCGCGCCAGGTCGCCGGCGATCAACGCCCGCAGCGCCTCGGGCCCGTGGCTGGACCAATGCTGCGTCTCGGCGCGGTTCTCGCGCTCCAGCCGCGCCAGCGTGGCCTCGGCGGTGACGATGGGCACCGAGCCCTCCATGACCTGCGACAGCAGCAGCCGCGTCTCGATCAGGTAGAGCGGCGGCGGCAGCGCGTTGGCCAGCACGGCGGAGGCTTCCTGCGCCATCGTCGCATTGCGCGCCAGCGAGTTGAAGCTCCACAGCGAGCAGGCCAGCACGGCCAGCACGGCGCCGGCACCGGCCAGGCCAATGACGTAGAGCGAGGAACGAAGAGTCTTGAACATGAGAGCCTCCCCAGGCAGGTCTAGCTTTGAGCCGCGCGCCGCAGCAGCGCGATGAAGGCGTCGGGGTCGGTGATGGGCTTCTGTATGTGATGCACGGCCTCCGGCACGCCGCCGCGCTGCGCGAGCTGCTGCGCGTCCAGGCTGGACACGGCCACCAGCACCTGCGGGAGGCCGGCCTCTTCGCGGGACAGCTGGCGCAGCAGCTCAATGCCGTCCATCTTGGGCATCTGAATGTCCGTCAGCACGACCTGCGGACGCAACTGGCCGATGGCCAGCAGACCCAGGAAACCGTTCTCGACGGCCTGGATGACAGCTCCCGGAAAGGCTTCCTCCGCCAGAGCCGCCAGCAGGTCCCGGTCGTCGGGGTTGTCGTCGACGATGACGACCTTGAGCGCTTCTGTGGCTGCTGCGGCATCCGGGGGAGCCGGCTCGGCCGGTTGCTGCGTGTCGAAGAGCGCATCGGCGCTCGCCGCGTCGATGCGGCGGTGGCCGCCAAGCGTCTTCCAGGCCGGCAGCTGGCCGGCGTCGACCCAGCGCTGCACGGTGGGAATCGACACCCCCATGCGCTTGGCAACGTGGGCGGTCGAGTAGGACCGGGGTGACGTGGTGATGGGCTTGCGGGGCACGCTATGACTTCCTTGGTGCGATGGCTTTGAGGTCCACGTCGCCGCGGGCATAGGCGGCCAGGGCGGCCAGCACCTCGGCATGCTGGGCCGTGAAGCGCTGGGCGAGCCGGGCCAGCGAGGCCGCATGGGCGCCCGCGTCGGCGGCAGCCTGAAGGGCCAGGGCGGTGGCCGACAGACCGTCTGCGCCCAGCGTGCCCGCCGTGGAGGCGATGTCGTGCGAGAGCTTGCGGACGCTGTCCAGGTCGCCCAGGTCGACGGCGGCCTGCAGCTTGCGGGCGTCGCCTGCCCGCGTCTCCAGAAAGCGCCGCGCGATGCGGTCGTAAAGGGCGAGGCGGCCGAGGCAGCGGCGCAGGCCGGTCTCGAAAGAGACGCCGGACGGCATGTCCGGTATCGCTGGTTCTGTCGCTCCGTCATTCATCTCTGCCTCCTGGACTTGCTTGTGCCATCGCCGCCTTGTGGGCTGCTCCGACGAGGGGAATCGCATGGCCTCCATTGTGGAACCCGGCAGCTTCAATTTGTTTGTTTTGTTTGTCTGTCGTGTGATTTGTTCACTATGTTTGTTTTATTCATTTCCGTACTATGTCTCCATCGAACGACACCCGAGGAGACGACATGGCCCTGCACCCCGACACCCCCGCCGGCGAACGTGGAGCCCAGGAGGTGCTGACCTTCCTGGTGGGCGGTGAGAACTACGCGGTCGAGCTGCTGCAGGTGCAGGAGATCCGCCGCTTCGAGGCGCCGACGCGCCTGGCCAATGCGGCCCGCAGCGTTCGCGGCTTGCTGGACCTGCGCGGCACCATCGTCACCGTCGTCGACCTGCGCACCATCCTGGGCTCGGACGACAGCATCGGGGCGGCCACCGCGACCGTCATCCTGAACGTGGGCGGCCGCATCTCCGGCCTGGTGGTGGACGCCGTCGACGACGTCGTCAGCCTCAGGACGGCCGACATCCAGCGCCCGCCCCGGCTCGGCGTGACGACCCGCCTGGTGCAGGGCCTGATCACCGTGGCGGCCTCGCAGGCCGGCTCGCAGCGAACCCTGCAGCTGCTGGACACCCAGGCCCTGATGGCCACCTTCGCACCCGCGTCGCTGGAAGCTGCGTAAGCGACCGCCCCCGTCTGACATCTAGGAACACACCATGAACTTCCTGAGCAACCTGACCGTGCGCGGCAAGCTGACCGTCGCCTTCTCCTGCGTCCTGGCCCTGATGGCCCTGCTGGGCGCGCTGGCCTGGAAGCAGATGTCCAGCATGTACGCGCAAACGGACAAGATCCTCGTCTACCGCGTCTCCGGCCTGCGCGACAGCGGCCGCATGGCCAACGCCGCCACCCGGGTGCGCACCCGTGAGTACCGTGTCGCCGTCAGCACCGGGCCGCACCTTGCCGAGGCCATCGAGAAGCACAAGGACGGCATGCAGGTGTTTGAGCAGGCCCGCAAGGACTATGCGGACTTCCTGCTGGACAGCAACGAGAAAGCGATCTTCGACACGGCGATGCAGGCGTGGACCGCCTACGTGGCCGCCACCGACAAGTCGCTCGATCTGGCCAAGGCCGGCAAGCAGGAGGAAGCCATCGCCCAGGTGGCCAACTCCTCCAAGGCCTTTGACGGCGTGCAGCAGGCGCTGAACGCCTTGGTCAAGTTCAACGAGGACGGCGCGAAGGCCGATGCGAGTGAGGCCAAGACGGAGTTCCACGACAGCGGCATCTACCTCTCGGTCACGCTCGCCGTCGCCGCCGGTCTGGCCGTGATGCTGGGCCTGGTCATCTCCAAGGCCATCACCGCGCCGCTCAACGAAGCCGTGCGCATCGCCGAGGCCGTGGCCGGCGGCGACCTGTCGCAGACCATCCGCGCCCAAGGCAAGGACGAGATCGCCCAGCTCGCCCAGGCGCTGTCGGCCATGGTCGACAAGCTGCGCACCATCGTCACGGACGTGCGCCAGGGTGTGGAGTCGGTGACGACGGCCGCCACCCAGATCTCCGCCGGCAATGCCGACCTGAGCCAGCGCACCGAGGAGCAGGCCGCCAACCTGCAGCAGACCGCCGCGTCCATGGAGGAGCTGACCTCCACCGTGCGCCAGAACGCCGACAACGCCCGCGCCGCCGCTCAGCTGGCGCAGAACGCCCGGGAAGTCGCCAGCCGTGGCGGCAGCGTGGTGGGCAATGTCGTCAGCACCATGAACCAGATCACCGACAGCTCCAAGCGCATCTCCGACATCATCGGCACCATCGACGGCATCGCCTTCCAGACCAACATCCTGGCGCTGAACGCCGCCGTGGAGGCCGCCCGCGCCGGCGAGCAGGGCCGTGGCTTTGCGGTGGTGGCCGGCGAGGTGCGCACGCTGGCCCAGCGCAGCGCCCAGGCGGCCAAGGAGATCAAGGTGCTGATCCAGCAGAGCGTCGAGAAGGTCGACGCCGGCTCGCGCCTCGTCACCGAGGCCGGCCAGACCATGACCGACATCGTCAACCAGGTGCAACGCGTCAACGACCTGGTCGGCGAAATCAGCTCCGCCAGCCACGAGCAGACGCAGGGCATCGAGCAGGTGGGCGACGCCGTCGCGCAGCTGGACCAGGTCACGCAGCAAAACGCCGCCCTGGTGGAGGAATCCGCCGCCGCCGCCGAAAGCATGAAGCAGCAGGCGCAACGCCTGGCCGAGACGGTGGCCGTGTTCAACGTGGGCGGCCGGGCTGCGACGCAGACTCGGGTGCAAGCCCCCATTCACAAGCCGGCCCGGTCGTTCTCGGCGCCGGCACCGAAGGCGAAGCCGGCTGCGGTGCCCGTCAAGGCCCGCGCAGTTCCGGCCGCCGCAAAGCAGCCTGCGCTGGCCAGCACTTCCGGCGGTGACGACGACTGGGCCGCCTTCTGAGGCCGGCCCTCGGGATCAACGCCGCCGCTGGCCCAGCCGCGTCAGCCCGGCCAGCCCGCACAGCATCAGCAGCCAGGCCGAGGGTTCCGGGATGGCGGAGGGGAAGGAGTTCGCATAGTTGAAGCCGGTGCTGGCGCTCAGCGCCGTGAAACCCGCGACCGGATTGCCGAGTGAGTCGCGGACATCCTGGAAACCGCCCCAGGCCATGGTGTGGCCAAAGTCGGCCAGGCCGACGGCCTGCGCCATGCCGCCACGCCCCTGCGCACCGAAGACCGAGGTGCGCACCTCGCCTTCGATGCTGACCGACAGGGTCTCGCCGCTGGCGAAGCTGAAGCTCATCGAATGCTGGCCCAGCGGATCGCCGCCACACCTGAACAGCCCGTCATTGACGCTGGTGAAGCTGTTGCAGCCGCCCGAAAGCCGCACGTCGCCCAGGATGCCGCTGGCGCCGCTCACCACCATCCGCGCGGTCCAGCTCACCGTCACCTCGCCATTGCCCGGGATGGACGGATCCAGCGAGCCGGCGACCTGGGCCGCGCCGCTCAGCAAGGCGTGGACGGAGAAGCCGGCCGAGCCCTGCAGCATGCCCACGGCGCCGGGCGCGACTATGGTGAAGCTGTCGCCGAAGCCGCCACTGGCCATCGCGTGTGCACTGAAGGCGGAGGTATAGAAGGGCTGGGCGTCTTCAATCAGGCCGCTGGCGTTGGCCAGCAGGTGGACGCCGCCCATGTCGGCGCGTGCCGTGGCCAACGAATGCACGAGCGTGTGCGACTCGAAGGGTGCGACAGCGGGTATCGGATCGTAGGGAACCAGCCGTGAGCCCTGGTGCTCGGACTGGGCCTCGACCGGCGCCTTGCCGCTGGCAAAGTAGTTTTGTTCGCCTGAAGCGCTGGGGCTGCCGCTGGCCGAGGTGCGAGCGACGAAGTCGGCGGCACAGGCCGGCACGGCTGCTGAGAGGCCTGCCAACAACGGCAAGGCAAAGGCAATACAACGCATATGCGCTCCTTGAGTGACCCTGGCAGATGCGTCGGGATGCGGCGGAACATAGTCGGGGCGTCGAGGGCGTGCCAGTCACCCGCGGGTGGACAGGTGTCACCTGTGGGGCGCAGTTCTAGGGGGCTGCCCGACGCCTGGAGGCGCGGCGTGAAGTCGCAGCCAGAATCGCCGAGTCCGCTGCAGCGATGGACAGTTCCGCTTTGAGCCCCGTTTCGAACTCCCTGCAGCGCTCGCATTGCGGCTTCATTCACCGATCAACGAAGGACCACCCATGGGTGCCTGGTCACACGAACCTTTTGCCAACGACACCGCCAGCGACTGGGCCTATGTGCTGATGGACGCGACCGACCTGTCTCACATTGAGGCCACGCTGGACCGCGTGCTCGACGCATCAGGCGGCTATGTGGAGGCGCCCGACGCCGAGGAGGCTGTCGCGGCGGTGGCGGTGGTGGCCCAGTTGCTCGGCCGCAGCGCGCCGATCACCGATGGCCCCGAAGGACTGCAGGCCTGGATCACCGGCATCGGCGTGCGGCCGTCAGCGGCGCTGCTGGACAAGGCGCGCCGCGTCGTCAGCCGCGTGGTGGCGGAAGACTCCGAGCTCGCCGAGCTGTGGGACGACAGCGAGTCGGCCGCCGACTGGCGCGCCTCGATGGCCGCATTGCAGCAAGCCGTCACGCCGGGCTGAGATCCATGCGCGCCATCCATGCCCTGCTTGCCTGCACGCTCATGGCCACGGCCAGCGCCGCGCCACTGCCGGCGCCGGCTCGCGCCGAAGTCGACACCTTGCTCACCCGCCTGCAAACCTCCGGCTGCGAGTTCAACCGCAACGGCAGTTGGTACGCCGGCGCGGACGCCAAAGTTCATCTGCTGAAGAAGCTGGATTACCTCGAAGGCAAGGACCTGGTGAAGACGGCCGAGCAGTTCATCGAGCGGGGCGCGTCCAGCAGCAGCATGAGCGGCAAGCCCTACCTCGTGCGATGCGCGGGGAAAGCGCCGGTGGAGAGTGCGAAGTGGTTGACGGCGGAGTTGCAGGTCGTGCGCGCAGCGCGGGCGGCGTCCAGCCCACGCTGAACGAAAAAGGGCGGCCGAAGCCGCCCCCTTGGAGTCGGAGCACGCCGGTCAACGCCGACGCCGCATCGCCCCCAGCAGCAGCAAGCCCGCCCCCGCCAGCGCGAAGCTGCCCGGCTCCGGCACCGTTGCGATGTTGTCGAGCGCAAAGCCTCCTGTCGCCGAGAAGCTGACCGAGGTCAAGTTCGCCCAAGCCGCGTCGAACGACAGGCTGCTGGCGCCCGTCAACTCGATGCTGCGCGAGGCCACTTCCACGCCGCCCAGCAGGCCGGCCACGAACAGCGTGCCGGGGCCGAAACCGAGGTCATACGGCGCCAGGTCGAAGGACTTCAGCCCAAACAAACCGCCGCCGGCCAGGCTGAACGTGAAGGGCGTGGCGTCGAAGCCGCCGACCAGCGCGCCGTCGATGGGCAGGAAACTCGCCGCCGGTCCGCTGACGATGAAGTCGCTTTCCGCGTAAGTGGCCACGCCGGTGTTGTTGTCGATGGCTATGACACCGGGGTTGTCGAAGTTGACAAGGCCGGCGTGGGCCGCCCCGCCGCTGCAGAGCGCGGCCGCAAAGGCCAGGCTGCCGAGTAGATGCTTCATGGCTGTGCTCCTGAAAGGTTTCACTGCGCGCCCGGCTTGGGCGTGTTGAGGTAGGGGAAGCCCGGCAGCAGCGGCACGACGGCCTGGTCGACCGCGTCGTGCAGTTCCAGCGACGTGGCGCCCAGCGGCACCGCAGCGCGTGTGCAGGCGGCGCCGAAGAGCGCACCACCGTTGTTCAGCCAGCACAGGCCACCCATGACGGCGGAGATCGACACGTCGACCACGTCGTCCTTGGGCCGGCGGCCATTGGGGAAGCCGGCGAAGTCGGGCGGGGTGTCGCCATCACGCAGCGTGCCGACGATGCCCAGCCGGTTCTGCATGGCGAATGGCCGCGCGGGGATGGCGGTGTTCAGGCGCAGCATCTCCGAGCCCACCACGTTGGCCGGCTGGTTCACGCCGGGTATGCCGGTCAGGAAGGTCGTCACCAGGTCCGCGCGCGGCAGGTTGGTGGGCGCCGCATTGCCGATGGGCAGCACGGCCGACAGCAGCGCCGGCAGCGTCGGGTTGGTCACGTAGTTGATAAATTGCCCATCGCCGGACGGCACCGAGGCATTGAACTTGTCCTTGTCGGGCAGGCCGATGACGACCTCGTTCACCAGCGGGTTGCCCAGCCGCGAGACCTGCACCCAGGCGCCGCCGCCCTTGACGGCCGTGTCGTAGCCGCTCGGTGGCGCGGCATTGACGATCTGGCTCTGGCGTACGCTGGCTGTCGTCCAGGCGCCGATGACCGTCTCGCTGCCCTGCGTGAGGCAGCTCTTGTGCACCTCCAGCGCCAGCGACGTGACGTTCTTGTCCTGGATGGAATTGGCCGCCGCGGCGTTGATGAGGCTGCGGTTGGTGATGACGCTGACCGGCGCGTTCACCAGGTCGAAGATCGCACCCAGGTTGACCGCGAACGCCTCCTGCCGCTGGCCGACGAAGACCTTGGCCGGCATGGCGCAGCCCGGCAGCGTGACGCTGTAGACATGCTGCGCGGCATAGGCCGGGTAGTCGGCAATCGTCTTGGTGCCGATGTTGTCCACCGGCTTGTCGAACAGCGTGCCGCCGCCCGGGTTGGCCACTGGCGTGGCGGTGCCAGTGCGTCGGTCGCCGCGCACGAGGGTGAGGCTGAACTTCTCGTTGACGTTCAGCGCCGCCGCGTTGGGCGCGCTCACGGTGCCGGCCTGCGTCAGCGGGATCGGCACCATCTGGTTGCCGATGGGCAGCGCAATGCTCTTGAGCGTGTTGGTGAACTTGAACTGGAAGGTCAGGTCTTCCTTGGCGTCGCCGTTGTTGTCGACGTGGATCTCGTAGATCGCGTTCGGGTCCAGCTTGAAGTAGTTGGGGCCACCGTAGGCGTCCTGCAGCGGCAAGTAGTTGGCGATCAGCGTCACGTAGCCGGCCCGCCCGCCCGTGCCGTTGGCGGCCACGCCTTCGTAGCTGCTGAACATGTAGAAGTCCGTGCCGTCGACGCGCGGCATGCCGCCGATGGACGGGGCCTCGCGGTGGCTGGAGGCGTGGGCGGGCAGAGCGGCGATGCTGGCGAGGACGCCCGCTGCAATGAGCGCAACGGTGGGCGCGCGAGATGGAAGTTTCATGAGGGCTCCTGTTCGTGGTGGACCGCAAACAGATGGAAACAACCAGCGCTGCGGCTTAGCTCTTACGCAGGCGGCGCGGCTTGGATGCAGGCTTTGGCGCGGTTCGAGGGTTGAGCCTGTGTTCAAGCTAGGGGGTGTCGGTGGCGCATAGCGTCAAGATTTACGCCTTCTCGGCCCCGCTCTATCGCCCCGTAGCATCCGGGGCCATGCGCATCGTCTTCGCCTCGCGGTTCTTCCTTCGCTGCGCCTTCACCCTCGCGCGTGCACGATGGCGGCTCGGGAGGTGGACATTAGGTGCGTGGCTGATGGGCATGGCGAGCATGGCCAGTCAGGCGCAAGACGAAGCAGCTCAGGTGCGGCAATGGCGAGAGAAGCTGGCGGCGCACCAAGCATTCATGGACGGGCACAACGGCATGTCGGCCCTGCCCGCGCATAGAACGCTGGCAGAAATCCAGGGGGCCCGCTACGAATCAGAGAACGACCGGGCCTTCGACATGCTCGATGTCAAGTTGATGAATCAACTGGGGAGAGACCTGGCCGCGATCTTGCGCGTGCCTGCACCGCCAGGCTTCAAGAATGAGCCGCTGCTCAATATCGACTCGCTGCGCCCTTACATCGTGCCTTTCCCGCCTCTCCACAGCCTTAGCTATCCACCGATCGACGGCGACGGCGCAGCATTCGTCACCCACAAGTTGCTGCTGGAGGACTGGATGCACTCGAAGTACACGCGTTTCGACACCGTCCAGGCAGCACTTGACTCCGATGTCTTGTATGGCGCCGTGTTCCAGCAATGGACGGGCATCCGCGTCGCCGCACGCTTGCCGATACTGGTGCCGCCTGGGTCCTCGGACGCAGCGGCCTTGTTGATGACGCCGACGATGGACATTGCAGACAGCGCCCCGCCCACGGACATCGTCGTGGCGTTGATACAGAGCAGCCATGTCGTCATCAGCCGAATGCCATTGAAATTGCAGCTGCCGAGCAGCCCGTCTTGCGTGGCAGGCGCCAAGCGGCTCGACGCACGGAGGCACTACGTCGAAGCGAAGCGCTCCTTTCGGGCCTGCTATTCCAAGACCTTCGCCGAGCGCCCCGAGTTGAAGGAAGCCACGCAGCAGGCCCAAGCCTTCCTTGGGCGGCTTCGTTCAGCGTTCGACGCCGACTGAACAGACCCGCCCACGCTTTGCGCCTGCCCACGTCACGCCTGCGCCGCTTCGAGCTCGCCCTTGCCGCGCTGCTGCTGGCCATCCTGGCGCTCGACCTCACCTTCTCCCTTCCCCAACCCACCGCCACCTCCCCGACGCTGACCGTCCTCGCCGCCGACGGCACGCCGCTGCGAAGCTGGGCCAGCGACGACGGCGCCCAGCGCCAGCCGACCTCGCCCGAGGCCGTATCGCCGCGCTACCTGGAAGCCCTGCTGCATTACGAGGACCGCTGGTTCCACTGGCACCCGGGCGTCAACCCTGCAGCCCTGGCGCGCGCCGCCTGGCAATGGGCGCGGCACGGGCGCATCGTGTCGGGCGGGTCCACGCTGACGATGCAGGTGGCGCGCCTGGTGGACGAGAAGGCGACGGGCAGAAGCATCCCAGCCAAGCTGCGCCAGATCGCCCGTGCGCTGCAGCTCGAGCTGCACCTGAGCAAGCAGGAGATCCTGACGCTCTACCTGAACCTCGCGCCCATGGGCGGGCCGCTGGAAGGCGTGGAGACGGCCAGCCGCGCATACCTGGGCAAGAGCGCCGCCGACCTGTCGCAGGCCGAGGCGGCGCTGCTGGTGGCGCTGCCGCAGTCGCCCACGCGGCTACGGCCGGACCGTGCCGTGGCTGCAGCACAAGCCGCCCGCGACAAGGTGCTGACGCGCATGCAGACGCTGGGCGTGTGGAGCGCAGCGGACGTGACCGATGCCAAGCTGGAGCGCGTCTTCGCGCCGCCGCTGCGCGCCCGCTGGCTGGCGCCGCTGGCGGCCGAGCGTCTGCGCCAGCAGGCCCGCCGCGAGGGCCGCACCGAAGCCGTCATCCAGACCACGCTGGACGCCGGCCTGCAGGCCCGCCTGGAACTGCTGCTCGCCGACCGCCTCAACAGCCTGCCCGACGCCGTCTCCATGGCCGCGCTGGTCGTGGACAACCGCACGCTGGAGGTGCGCGGCTACGTGGGCTCGGCGGACTTCACCGACAGCAAACGCGGCGCCCACGTCGACATGGTGCGCGCCTACCGCTCGCCCGGCTCCACGCTCAAGCCCTTCCTCTACGGCATGGCGCTGGACGAAGGCCTCATCCATTCCGAGAGCCTGCTCATCGACGCGCCGCAGAACTTCGGCGGCTATGCGCCGGGCAACTTCCAGGCGGATTTCTCCGGGCCGGTCAGCGTCAGCGAGGCGCTGCAACGCTCGCTCAACGTGCCCGCCGTCGACCTGCTGGAGCGCCTGGGCGCCGAGCGCTTTGCCGGCCGCCTGCGCCACGCCGGCCTGCGCCTGCGCATGCCGGCCAATGCGGCGCCCAACCTCAGCCTCATCCTCGGCGGCGGCAGCACGTCGCTGGAGGAACTCGTCGGCGCCTACACCGCGCTGGCGCGCGGCGGCCTGGCCGGCAAACCACGCCTGACGCCCGCCGAGCCCACGCAGGAGACCCGCCTGATGAGCGAGGGCGCCGCCTTCATCGTGCGCGAGATCCTGGAGAACGGCGGCCGGCCGGCCAGCCCTTTTCGCGAGGGCAACCAGCGCGTGGCGTGGAAGACGGGCACGTCGTTCGGCTTCCGCGACGCCTGGGCGCTGGGCGTGACGGACCGCTACACCTTCGGCGTGTGGGTGGGCCGGCCCGACGGCACGCCCAACCCCGGCCACTTCGGCGCCAACACCTCGGCCCCGCTGCTGCGCGACATCGCCGCCGCGCTCGGGCCGGCCGAGTCCCGGCAGCAACTGGCCCCGCGCCACCAGCCGGCCAGCGTGCGCGCCACAGCCATCTGCTGGCCGCTGGGCACGGCCGAAGCGGCCACGCCGCCCGAACACTGCCTGCAGCACCGCACCGCCTGGACGCTGGACGGCGCCGTGCCGCCGACGCTGCCCGACCGCCTGCAGCCCACCAGCCTCGTGCAGGCGGTGTGGACTCAAGGCCGCCAGCGCGTGCGCCCCGACTGCGCGGCCGAGGCCTCCAAAGCCGAGGCCGTGCGCTGGCCCACGCTGCTGGGCCCGTTCCTCGACGCCGCCCTGCTCGACCCCAGCGAGCGCCTGCCCTGGGCACCCGGCTGCGCGCCGCGTACCGCCAGCGCCCAGGCCCTGCGCATCGTCGGCCTGGAACCCGGCAGCGTGCTGCGCCCCGCGCCGGGCCAGGCCGTCGTGACGCTGCGGCTGCAGGCCATAGGCGCGCAGCAGGGCGTGAACTGGCTGCTGGACGGCACGCTCGCCGGCAGCAGCGACACCGTTGGCACCGTGCAGACGCTGACGCTGCGCCAGCCGGGCCCCCACGCGCTGACGGCGCTGGACGGCCGCGGCCGCTGGGCGCGGGTGGGCTTTGAGCTGCAGCCGCCGACACGGTCCGCCATGCCCTAAGCTCGCGGCCAGACGGGCCGTCAACGCACGTCAACACAACATCAGGGAGAAAACCATGCGCTTCATGCTTGCCGCGCTGCTGTCACTGTTGCTGCTGGGTGGCTGCGCCACCACGAGCACGGCGCCGGTGCCACCGGTCGACACCGCCGCGGCCGCCGCCAAGGCCCAGCACGCCAAGATCTACCAACTGCAGCACCGGCTCATCCCGAACTGGGTGCACAAGAGCTCGGGCACGTTCTACACGGCGCTGGTGGTGGGCGACCTGACGCGGCTGCGCGAAGTCGCCACCGACATCGTGTCGGCTGAGTACGCCGCCGGCATCAAGGTCACGCCCTACCCAGCGCTGCAAGGCGTGCTCATCGAGTACCCCACGCCGCTGACCATGCCGCTGTGCTACTTCGCCTTCGTGCACGCCGGCGCCAAGAGCGCCAGCGGCTACGAGATCTACACCTACGAGAAGACCATGAAGTTCCCCGGCATGGAGCAGGTCCACGGCGTCGTGGGCAGTTGGTCGGCCGACGGCAACACGCACAGCAACATGGGCACCCGCACCTATCAAGACGCCCAGTCCTTCGTCCGCGACCTCAAACTCGACAAGCAACCGAGTAAAACTGCCGAGAAGCCGGCCTGACGAAAGCAAGGCCGGTCACCCTTCGCTAAGCTGCCATGGTCGGCCCCGAAGATGGGGCATCCGCTGTCCGCGCTGTGCTTTTTGATATGAACGAGCTGTTGATCTGGATCCTCGCCGCCACGCTCGTGGTGGTCGTCCTGTTGCTGGTGTGGCTGGGCCGCCGGCGCCAGCAGCGTGCGCGCGACGCCACCGCCCACCGCGAAACCCAACGCATGGCGCTGGAGCAGGCAGAGCATGTCGCCCGCGCGCAGCGCCTGGCGGCCGAGCGCGAGCACGCCAACGCCGAGCCCATGCCCCTGGCTGGCGCCGTCGAGGCCATCCGCCTGGCCGAGCAGGCCCGCGGCAACGCCGACGCCGGCCGTGAAGGCGCCGACATCACCCGCCGCATCGCCGAGGGCGAGGCCGCCCGAATCGCCCGCGAGCAAGCACTGCACGCCGCCGAACAGGCCCAACGACTCGCCGAGCAACAGGCCCGCGAACAGGCTGAACGCGAAGCTGCGGCCGCCGCCGAAGCCGCCGCAGCGGCGCGCCGGGCCGAAGAGGCCGAGGCCGCTCGCGCCGCCGCCGAAGCGCGTGCCCGTGAAGACGCCGAGCGCCTGGCCCGCGAAACGGCCGAACGCGAAGCCGCGGAAGCCTCAGCTGCCGCCGCCCGTCAGGCCGCCGAAGCCGAAGCCGCCCGAATCGCCGCCGAGGCCGCAACGCGCGAACAGCAAGCCCGTGAACAGGCCGAGCGGGAGCAAGCCGAGCGCGAGGCCGCCCAGGCCCTTGAAGCCGCACGCCTCGCCGAGGAAGTCCGCGCGCGCGCCGAACGCGAAGCCGCCGAAGCCGCTGCTGCGCAAGCCGCCGCCGCTGAAGCTGCCCGCCTGGCCGCTGAAGCCGAAGCCGAAGCCGAGGCCGCCCGAATCGCTGCCGCTGCCGCTGCCGCTGCCGCCGTCACCCGCGAGCTGCGCGCAGACGAAACCCTGGTGCTGGTGGCCGACGACTCCAAGATCGTGCGCGTCAAGCTCAGCCGCCTGCTGGCCTCGCAAGGCTACCGCGCCGCGCTGGCCGAGAGCGGCGAGCAGGCGCTGGAAATGCTGGCCGCCGAGCAGCCCCACCTGCTCATCACCGACGTCGAGATGCCCGGCATCGACGGCTTCGAGCTGACCCGCCAGGTGCGCGCCGCCGCCGCCACGGCCGAGCTGCCCATCGTCATGATCACGTCCTCCGACGACAAGCAGGAGGAGGCCCGCGCAGCCGGCGTCACCAAGCTGCTGGGCAAGCCCTACTCCGAGGAAGCGCTGATCGCTGCCATCGAGCAGGCCCGGCTGGCGGTGCGCGTGCCGGGCTGAGCGGCGCAGAGGGATCCGGCCGCTGCGACCATGGAATTCCAACGATTCATCGCTCCCGACCCAGCAGCCCTTGAAGCCGGCATTGCGGAGCAGCGCGCCAAGCTGGCACTCGCGCTTCAAGCCGGCGACGACTTGGCCCTGGTCGATCACACGGCCGATCTGGCCAGCCTGCTGACAACGGCTCGCCGAGAGGCCGAGGCGCTGGCCTTGCTGCAAGGGCAGCTTGATCGCGTCGAGCAGTTCTGCGCCTCGGAGGTATCCGGCTGGTTCTGGAACGCCTACGCCACGGCGCTGCAATACAACGGCCTGCGCGACGACGCCAACCCGGCCTTCTCCAGAGCGCTGGAACTCTCACGCGCGGGCGGCTGGGTGCGGCTGCAAGCCTTCGTGTTGCAGCACTGGGGCCGCAGCCTGGTCGAGCAAGGCGACCTCGATCAGGCGCAGTCGAAGTTCGAGGCAGCGCTCGGCATTCGCCGCCGGCTGAACGACCCGCGCACCGCCTCCACCGAAGGCGCCCTGGCCGGCCTGGCCCAGCTGCGCGACCAACAGGCCGGCACGGCCGGCAACGCGCCTCAACCCTGACCGCTATGGCTGCCTCCGAAAACCCATCACGCCTGCTCCACGGCTCCTGCCACTGCGGCGCCGTACGCCTGACCCTGCCCTCGCTCCCGGAGAAGGCGACGAAGTGCAACTGCTCGCTCTGCCGCCGCCTCGGCGGTCTGTGGGCCTACTTCGAGTTCGGCACCGTGAAGGTGGAAGGCCACCCCGAGCACACGACCGACTACGTCTGGGGTGACAAGACGCTGCGCACCGTGCGCTGCGCCCATTGCGGCTGCGTGACGCACTGGGAGCCGCTGCAGCCCGAGGCAGGCGCCCGGCATGGCGTGAACCTGAACAACTTCGACCCACAGCTGGTGGCGGCGGTGCAGGTGCGGCGCTTCGATGGGGCCGACAGCTGGACCTTCCTGGATTGAGGCTGGTGTTGGCGCGAGATGCCGCCTTGACAAGGCTGGGGGCGCGCCATTCAATGCTTGGCGCTCGTTGACGTGAGCGATGAGCGACGCCCCCCAACGTTTCCCGGGAGATGACATGACCATCAAACTGGACCTGATGCGCAACGGCAAGGTCAAGAAGACCTACGAGTCAAGCAGCAAGAACACCCATGCAGAAGAGGCGGCCTTCTTCATGCAGGCGCCCGGCAAGAGCAAAGCCAAGGTCATCAAGGAAGACTTGCTCAAGACCGGCAACCTGGAATTCGAAATGAGTGGCTGGCCCTGCGTGAATGACGGCAGCCACAACTGCCATGGCATCTTCCTGACCCATTCCGCGACACCGGTCGCGCGAACCATCATCGTCACGATGACCAGTGACAGCGGCGGCTACAAGACCGGCCATCCAGGTGCGGCAGCCGGGCACACCACGATCACCTACACCAACGGGGTTGCCACCTACAGCTGAGCCGCAAGCGGGCGGCCACCTACTGCTTCACCGCCCCCAGCAGCTTGCCGATGAACTCATTCAACGCCGGCCCGTTGTCTATCCAGCGCACAACGGCCACGACATCGTTCTCCCAGTCGATGTAGATGATGTTCTGGCCATTGCCGCGGAAGGTCACGCTGCTTTCCGGCGCCGCCGGCAAGGCCTTGCGGCCGGTGTTGAGGAACCAGTTGCAGTAGCCGTACTCGGCGTTCGCCGGGCCGGGCGCACGGGCCTTGGCGATCCAGTCGCGCGAGACGATCTGGCGGCCGTTCCATTCGCCCTGGCGCAGATGCAGATAGCCGAAGCGCGCCATGTCCCAGGCGTCGATGAACATGCCGCCGCCCCAGTGGCCGCCGCCCGACACGGACTGCAGCCGCTGGCCGTCCAGCTCCACCCAAGAGTTGTCGTAGCCATGCCAGCGCCAGCGGCTGGACGCGCCAATCGGGTCCATGACCTGCTCGCGCAGCACCTCGGGCAGCGGCCGGCGCCAGACCTGCAGCGCGGCCAGCGCCAGCACGTTGACGCGCACGTCGTTGTACTTGTAGTGCGTGCCCGGCGCGTGCAGCGCGCGGTTGGGCCAGTCGGCGGGCGCCTTGCCCTCGGGGCGGTCGGCCCAGTCCGGCTTGCCCCACAGCGTGCCCTGCCAGTCGCTGGTCTGGCGCAGCAGATGCTCCCAGCTGATGGGCGCGTTATGCGCCGACGTGAACAGGTCGACGCCGGGCGGCATGGCGTCGGCGACGCGCTCGTCGGTGCTCTGGATCAGGCCCTGCTGCCAGGCCAGGCCCACCACCGTCGACAAAAAGGTCTTGGTGATGCTGTGCGACATGTCGACGCCCCGCGTGTCGCCCCACTCGGCCACCACCTTTCCGCGCCGGATGACGAGACCGCTGGCCGCGCCGCGCTCGCGCGTGGGGCCGATCTGGCCGCCGAAATAGGGCTCGGCCTTGCCGAAGGTCTGGGCCAACGCGAGTGCCTGGTCACGTGGCGCCGGGTTCTCATGGGCCTGCGCGTAGGCCACGGCCTCGGCCAGCCTGGCGGCGTCAACACCCACCACCGCCGGCTCGACGCGTTGCCAGTCACCGCGCGGCGGGAAGTAGGCCGGCTCGGCAGCAGCAAGCGTCGAGACGAAGGCGGCAAGAAGGACGAGGCGGCGTGTGCTCATGCGTCCATTGTGGCCAGCCGCCGCGACAGCGCCGTGCCACGCGCAAGCAGGAAGCCGCGCAGCCGCTCGGCATAGCCAGGCGCAACGGCCTCGCGCACCGAGGGCCGCCCGGCCAGCTGCTCGCGCCAGGCCTGCACGCAGGGCAGTTCGTCGAACAGGCCCTCGGGCGGGATGACGTCGAAGTAGCGGAACGCCGGGCCGAACACGGCGTCGACCAGGCCGAAGCGCCGGCCGGCAAACCACGGCCCCGGCTCGACCCGGGCAGCGAGCTGAGCCTCCAGCTGCTCCAGGCGCGCCCTCAGCGCGGCATGGGCCTTCGCCAGCGCCACGTCGTCGGCCGCGCTGTAGAGCACGGCGATGCCGCCCAGCACGGCCGAGCCGAACTCCATCCAGGCCCGCTCGCGTGCCCGGGCCAGCGGGTCGTCGGGATGCAGGCGGGGCGCCAGCGTGTCGTCGAGGTATTCGCAGATGACGGCGGACTCGAACAGCGCCTCGCCGCCCACTTGCAGCACCGGCGTCCTGCCCAGCGGCGACAGGCGCAGGAACCAGTCCGGCTTGTTGGCCAGGTCCACGTCCATGCGTTCGAAGGCCACGTTCTTCTCCTTCAGCACGATGGCCGCGCGCTGCACATAGGGGCAGAGCGGATGGCTGATCAGCGTCAAGGTGCTCATGCCTCGCTCCACGTGAAGCGGGCGCTGCGCCTGAGGGCGCCGCTGCCATCCCCCGCCAGCCACAGCACGACCGACATCGCCGCCAGGAAGACCGGGTACTCCCAGCCGCCGCCGGCTGCATTGAAGACCCAGCCATTGGGCAGATGCACCCACGCGGCACCGAGCAGGATGGGCGTGAGGGCCAGCGCGACCTGGCGCGGGTAGACGCCGAGCAGCAGCAGAACGCCGCCGACGGCCTCGGCCGCGAACACGGCATAGGCCAGGGCGCCCGGCAGGCCCTGCACAGCGAAGAACTGCGCCGTGCCCGGCAGCGTGAAGACGAAGAGCTTGAGGCCGGCATGCGCCAGGTACATCAGGCCAAGGGACAGGCGCAGCAGCAGTAGGCCGAGGGAGGTCGAGGGAGCCATGAGGCATCTCCAGAAGGGTGGTTGATGCAGTCAATGTAGGTAGGCAAGTCGCGCAGCAAAATACGCAACTTGGCCAACTCAGATTGCAACCATGCAATACGAACTCGCTCCCACCGACCTCGCCCTGGTGCTGGCCCTGCACCGCGCCGGCACGCTGGCCGCAGCCGGCGAAAGGCTGAGCGTCAATGCGTCCACCGTGTTTCGCATGCTGCAGCGCGTGGAGCGGGGCCTGGGCCAGCCGCTGTTCGAACGCGGCCGGCGCGGCTACAAGGCCGGCGAGCTGGCACGCACGCTGGCTGCCCAGGCCGAGCACATGGAGGCCGCGCTGGAGGCCGCCCGCGCGGCGGCCCAGGCCCAGCCCGGCCAGGCCGCCGGCACGGTGCGCCTGACGACGACGGACACGCTGCTGCACGGCCTGCTGGCACCGGCACTGGCCGCCCTGCATCAAGCCCAGCCGCGGCTGCAGTTCGAGCTGCACACCGGCAATGAGCTGGCCAGCCTGACGCGGCGCGACGCCGACATCGCGCTGCGCGCCACCAGCAAACCGCCGTCGCATCTGATCGGCCGCCGTGTCGGGCCCATCCGCGTGGCGCTCTATGCCGCGCGGTCGAGCGCCATCAAGCACTGGGACCAGGTCGAGGCCGGCGCGGCCGCCTGGGTCGCGCCAGACGACGGCCTGCCCGAGCACCCCTCGGTGCGCTGGCGGCAAAAGCACTTCCCGACGCTGCAGCCGGCCTTTCGCACCGGCAGCGTGCAGAGCGTGGCCGAGCTGGTCGCGCTGGGCCTGGGTGTAGGGGTGCTACCCCTCTTCCTGGCTGAATCGCGCGCCGATCTGCGCCGGCTGACCGAGCCGCTGGACGAGGCCGAGACCGAGCTGTGGCTGCTGACCCACCCGGAGACCCGCCATCTGCAGCGGGTGCAGACGGTCTTCAGCCACCTGGCTGCGACGCTGGCGCTGGATTGACCCGGATCAGGCCCTTGACCTTGCCACCATGGCAAGCTTGACCATGGCCTCATCATTGAACTCACCGGGCCTGCCATGAACACCTCCGCCACGTTGAACGACATCACGCTGCAAGTCAGCGGCATGAGCTGCGCGTCCTGCGTCGGGCGCGTCGAGAAGGCCTTGCTGAAGGTGCCGGGCGTCACGGCGGCGTCGGTCAACCTGGCGACGGAGCGCGCCCAGGTGCATGCGCTGCCCAACGTGCCCACCGCCGCGCTGACGGCGGCGCTGGACAAGGCCGGTTATCCGTCCAGCGCAGTCGAGCCGGCAGGCTCGCCGCCGGCCGCGCCCGCCCCGGGCGGCCTGCCTGCCTGGTGGCCGGTCGCGGCGGGCGCGGTGCTGTCGCTGCCGCTGATGGCACCCATGCTGCTGGGGCTGTTCGGCATCGAGTGGATGCTGCCCGGCTGGCTGCAATTGCTGTTGGCCACGCCGGTGCAGTTCGTGCTCGGCGCGCGCTTCTACCGCGCCGGCTGGGGCGCGCTGCGGGACGGCAGCGGCAACATGGACCTGCTGGTGGCGCTGGGCACGTCGGCCGCCTACGGCCTGTCGGTCTACCTGATGGCACGGCACCCAGGGCACGTCCATCTCTACTTCGAGGCCTCGGCCGCCGTCATCACGCTGGTGCTGTTGGGCAAGTGGCTGGAGCAGCGCGCCAAGCGCCAGACGACCGATGCCATCCGCGCGCTGAACTCGCTGCGGCCCACGACGGCCCGCGTCGTGCGTGCCGACGGCAGCGAGATCGAGGTGCCGGTGTCTGCCGTGGTGGTGGGCGACCTGGTGGTCGTGCGCCCGGGTGACCGCATCCCGGTGGACGGCGAAATCGTCAGCGGCCGCAGCCATGTGGATGAGTCGTTGATCACCGGCGAAAGCCTGCCGGTCGCCAAGTCGCCCGGCGAGCGTGTGACGGGCGGCGCCATCAACGCCGAGGGCGCGCTGACGCTGCGCACGACGGCCATCGGCGCGGAGACGACGCTGGCGCGCATCATCCGCATGGTCGAGTCGGCCCAGGCCGCGAAGGCGCCCATCCAGCGCGTCGTCGACCGCGTCAGTGCCGTCTTCGTGCCGGTCGTGCTGGTCATCGCGGCGCTCACCTTTGCCGGCTGGCTGCTGCAGGGTGCCGGCGCCGAGCAGGCGCTCGTCAACGCGGTGGCCGTGCTCGTCATCGCCTGCCCCTGCGCGCTGGGCCTGGCCACGCCGACCACGCTGATGGCCGGCACCGGCGTGGCGGCGCGCCAGGGCATCCTCATCAAGGACGCCGAGGCGCTGGAGCTGGCGCACGCGGTGACGGTGGTCGCCTTCGACAAGACCGGCACGCTCACGGTGGGCCAGCCCGCACTGGTGGCTGCAGTGCCGGTGAAGGGGGGCACGCGCGACGGACTGCTGCAACTTGCTGCCGCGCTGCAGCGCAGCAGCAGCCACCCGCTGGCAGTCGCCGTGCTCACCGCGGCGAAGGACCTGCTCGCGCTGCCGGTCGAGCAAGCCCGCGCGCTGCCGGGCCGCGGAGTGCAAGGCGTCGTCAATGGGCGCACGCTGTCGCTGGGCAGCGCGCGGCTGGCGCAGGAGCTTGGCGTCGATGCCGGCGCGTTGGCGGCAAGAGCGCAGCAGCTGGAGGCCGACGGCCACACCGTGTCGTGGCTGATGGACGGTGCACAGCCGCTGGGCCTGCTGGGCTTTGGCGACCACATCAAGGACACCGCCGCGCAGGCCGTCGCGCAATTGCAGGCGCGCGGCATCCGCACCGTCATGCTGACGGGCGACAGCCGGGGCGCAGCGGCCGGCGTGGCGCGCACGCTGGGCATCACCGAGGTCCACGCCGAGGTGCTGCCGGGCGACAAGGCGGCCATCGTGCAGCAGCTGCGCGCGGGCGGCGCCGTGGTGGCCTTCGTCGGCGACGGGCTCAACGACGGGCCGGCGCTGGCGGCCGCGTCGGTGGGCTTTGCCATGGCCGGCGGCGCCGACGTGGCAACAGAAGCGGCCGGTGTCACGCTGATGCGCGGCGACCCGCGCCTGGTGGCCGATGCGCTGGACGTGTCGCGCCGCACCTACGCCAAGATCCGCCAGGGCCTGTTCTGGGCCTTTGCCTACAACGTCATCGGTATCCCGCTCGCCGCGCTGGGGCTGTTGAACCCGGTCATCGCCGGCGCGGCCATGGCCTTCAGCAGCGTCAGCGTGGTTGCCAACGCGCTGACCCTCAAGCGCTGGCGCGGCGGGGCGACGCAGGTGCAGCCATGAGCGCGCGGCTCAACATCGGCGAGGCCGCGCGCGCGGCCGGCGTGTCGGCCAAGATGATCCGGCATTACGAAGGCATCGGCCTGTTCGCGCAGGCGGCGCGCACCGAAGCCGGCTACCGCACCTACGGCGAGCGCGAGATCCACACGCTGCGCTTCATCCGCCATTCCCGCGACCTGGGCTTCTCGCTGGAGCAGATCCGCGCCTTGCTCGGCCTGTGGCAGGACCGCGCCCGGCCCAGCCGTGACGTACAGGCGCTGGCGCAGCAGCACCTGGCCCAGCTGGACGCCAAACTCGCCGAGCTGCAGGCGATGAAGACGACGCTGGAACATCTGGTGCATTGCTGCCACGGCGATGACCGGCCCGACTGCCCCATCCTCGACACGCTGGAGGGCGCAGGCGTCAGCAAGCCGCGTTAACAAAGACTTGCGCGCATCCGCGCTATCGTCGGACATCCCCACTCCGTTGCGAGTCTCACCATGCGCCTCGTCCTTCTCGCCGCCCTGGCCCTGGCCTCCGCCAGCGCCGCCCAGGCCACCTCCTTCGCCTCCTCCGCTGCGGGGGCCGGTTCGGCCTCGTCGGGCAGCGTGTCCGACTCCTTCAAGGCCTCGTCCGGCAGCAGTACCGGCGGCGAGCGCCGTGCCGAAGGCCGCTACCGCGTCACCGACGTGGCGCAGGCCGAAGCCGGCAAGCTGCGCCTGACGCTGGCCCGTGACGGCAGCGAGCCTGTGGAGCTGACCCTGCCCCAGCAGGCCCTGGCGGCGCGCGCCGTCAACGTGGGCGACGAGGTGCAGGCCACGCCCCAGCCCTATGGCACGGCCTTCGCGCATGCCGACACCGGCCAGGCCTTCTTCCTGGTGCTTGAAGACGCCTGGCATCGCGAGCTGGCCGCGCGCGTCGTCAAGCCCTGAACCTGGAGATGGCGGCTGGCCGCTTGCCACTCATCGCAAGGCCTGGCGCCGCAACTCGTTCGGGCCTTGTTCCAGAGCACCACGCCGGCGTCGAGCGCTGCACGCCCGCTGACCTGGCGCTTCGGGCCGCTAACGGCGTTGCTCGCGCTTGCGGGCACGCAGCCCGCTGCGCGCTCGCGCCTTGCCAGCGACCCGCCTCGCCCGTCCCTCGGGCGCGCCCAACCGCCATCTCCAGGTTGCTCCGCACCACAACCGCAGCGGGCGTTCTGCTGGCCGCTGCCGGCGCGGCCCAGGCCGGCTCGTCGCTGCCGCAGGGCTGCGACCACCCCGTCACCATCACCGCCGGCCAGCAGGACCGCCTGCTGCGCTTCGCCGCCGTCATCCGCGCAGCGCTCGCCACCTCCGGCGCCCAGGCCGCGCTGATCGCCCGCTCGGGCACCGACCTGTCGCGCTTCGGCCTGCGCTATTCGCATGCCGCCGTCGCGCTTGCCGACGGCCTGGACACGCCCTGGGCCGTGCGCCAGCTCTACTACGCCTGCGCCGAAGGCCAGGCGCGCCTGTTCGACCAGGGCCTGGCCGGCTTCGTCACCGGCAGCGACGACGCCCAGATCGGCTACGTCAGCCTGCTGCTGCTGCCGCCCGAGGCCGCCGCGCCGCTGGCCGCCGCAGCGCTGGACAAGGGCATCGCGCTGGGCCTGCTGAACGCACGCTACAGCGCCAACGCCTACCCCTTCAGCACCGAGTTCCAGAACTGCAACCAGTGGGTGGCTGAGCTGATTGCCGCGTCCGCTGCGGGCACGACGACGCGCGCCGACGCCCAGGCCTGGCTGAAGCGCGAGGGCTATGCGCCCGAGCCCGTGCCGGCCTCGCCCTGGCTGATGCTGGCCGGCCGCTTCGTGCCCTGGCTGCATTTCAGCGACCATCCCGAAGAGCAGCTCAACGCCGGCGCGGTGCAGACCAGCCTGCCCGACAGCGTCGAGGCCTTCGCGTTGAAGCGCTGGCCGGCGTCGCGGCGGCTGGAGTTCTGCCACGGGGCGCAGGGCGTGGTGATGCGCGAAGGCGGCGCGCCTCTGGCGGCCGGTTGCGTGCCGCAGGACGGCGACCGCATCACCGCCCTGAACTGATCAGGCTGTGACGGCCAGCGGCGGTTGCACCTGATTGCGGCCGGCCTGCTTGGCGACATACAGCTGCTCATCGGCGCGACTCAGCAGATCCTCGCCGCGTTCGCCACTCCGGTACTCGGCCACGCCGAGGCTGGCGGTCACCCGCAACAGCTGGCCATTCGACAGCTCCACCCTCAAGGTCTCCTCAATCTGCTGGCGCAACCGCTCGGCGACATCCTGCGCCTGTGACAAGGGCGTCTCCGGCAGCACCATCACGAACTCCTCGCCGCCATAACGCGCCACCCAGTCGGAACTGGCACGCAGCGCATCGCGCAAACATCGGCCCAGGGCGTTGAGCACCTTGTCGCCGACTGGATGGCCGTGGTTGTCGTTGATGGCCTTGAAGCGGTCCACGTCGCAGAACACCAGCGACAGCGGCCGGCCATAGCGTTCGGCGTGGGTCAGCGCCTCGGGGTATTTCTGGCTGAACGCCAGGCGGTTGTGGCAGCCCGTCAGCGGGTCGGTGATGGACAACGTCTTCAAGGTGTCCAGGGCTGTTTGCAGCTGTTCGGTGCGTTCGGCGACGCGGGCATCCAACTCACGAACATGGCTCGCAATGCGCGCTTGCAGCGTGGAAATACCCTCGGCGACGAGATCGATCTCGTCCTGGCCTCGCTTCGATGGCCGCTGAAGCAACAGCTTCTCGTCGAACTGATGGGCGCCCTGCCGACGCAGGAAGCCTGCAAGCTGCTGCATCGGCGATTGCAGCTGGCGCCTGAGCGTGATGACCACGACGGCCAGCACCACCAGCATGAGGGCCAGGCTGGCCGCGATGGACTTGAGTGCCGCCTGCATGGCGACGCGGTCAATGACGGCGGGGTCGATGTCCATCCTGAATGAGGCGATCGGTCGTCCCGATCGCAGGATGGGCAGCTTGATGTCAGCCTGACGATGGCGCATAGCTATCGACCCGCTCTCGGCAAAAGGATGTTCGGAGCCTTCTTCTGACACGGCCACGTAGACAACGCCAGTCCATGTGGCCGCCGTGTCCAGATGCGGCTTCACCAAGTGAGGGTTGATCTCCCAGACAGATTCCGAAAGATTTTCTGCCAAGGCTTTGCCCTGCTGCCGCAACGCCGCATGCAACCGCGCTGACGCCTCTTGATGCGCCGACCAGCCCACCACCGCACTCAGCGCCAGGCTCATCAAAAGGCTCCAGGCCAGGATAGCCACGATGAGCCGGACGGCTATCGGGCGGAAGCGGGGCTCTTTCATATGCTGGTCTGAAACGCGACGGTCGCGATGGTAGAGACCGTCGTCACCGACTGAGGACAACACATGCGTCCTTTTTCACGGGAACGCCGGCCCGATTCCGACCGACATCACAACCCGCGAACGACTGCCCACGTCGCCCACCCAACGCTCGAGATGGTCGAGGAGATCACGGCCTGAAGGTGCAAGCAGCACGGTGCCCGGCCTTGCCTGCGCCAGGCACTTCATTGCCCGCCACTCGACAGAAGTGCGGATGTCAACCGAGCCGCCGCTGCGCACAGTCCGCCCCACAAGATCACTTTGTCTTTCGGGGGCTTTATGGACGAACTGCTGGACCGGGTCGCAGACGCGACGCCGGAGGTCATCACCACCACCAACACAGTTAGCGACGGCGCCGAGCTGCAGGGCTCGTCGTTCGACTATCTGACAAGACCTGGCACCGACCTGGCCGCCAAGGCCCAGGCCTTCCACGCCTGGGCGCAGACGCGGGTGTCGCACGGCGTCTTCCCTTACGCCAAGCGCCTGGGCGGGCGGCCGGGCGCCACGGCCGAGCTGATGCTGCTGGACGGCCAGCGCCATGCCGGGCTGAACTTCTCGTCGCAGGAGTACCTGTCGCTGGCCCACCACCCCAAGGTGTGCGCCGCGGCGCAGGCGGCGATGGCGCGCTTCGGCGTGCACAGCGCGGGCTCCACGGCGCTGGCCGGCAATGTCGAGGAGGCCACGGCGCTGGAGGCCGAGCTGGGCGAGCTGCTGCGCACGCCCGAGGTGCTGCTGTTCCCGACCGGCTGGGCAGCCGGCTACGGTGCCATCAAGGGCCTGGTGCGCGAGACCGACCACATCGTCATCGACCAGCTCGCCCACAACTGCCTGCACGAGGGCGCGCGCGCGGCCACGCCCAACATCCACCTGCACCGGCACCTGGACGCCGACCACGTCGAGCGCGTGCTCCGGCGTGTTCGCCAGCGCGACCCGCGCAACGGCATCCTCGTCGTCACCGAGGGTTGCTTCTCGATGGATGCCGACTCGCCCGACCTGAGGCGCCTGCAGGCGCTGGCCCGCGAGCACGGTGCGTTGCTGATGGTGGACGTGGCGCATGACCTGGGCTGCCTCGGCCCGGGCGGCACCGGCCAGCTCGGGCTGCAGGGCATGCTGGGCCAGGTGGACCTGGTGATGGGCTCGTTCTCCAAGACCTTTGCGTCCAACGGCGGCTTCGTGGCCAGCCACGACCCGGCGATCAAGGAATACCTGCGCTTCTACGCGGCGCCCAACACCTTCTCCAACGCGCTGTCGCCGGTGCAGGTGGCCATCATCCGCACCTGCCTGTCCATCGTGCGATCCGGCGAAGGCCAGCAGCGGCGCGACCGGCTGATGCGCGCCATCGTCGGCCTGCGCGGCGCGCTGACCGAGCAGGGCCTCACCGTGCTGGGCCATCCCTCGCCCATCGTGCCGGTCATGCTGGGGAATGACGCGCTGGCCCGCGTGGCCAGCCGCGAAATGGGCCAGGCCGGGTTGCTGGCCAACCTGGTGGAGTACCCGGCCGTGTCGCTGAACAGCGCGAGGCTGCGCATGCAGGTCATGGCCGACCACACGCCGGCGCTCACGCAGACGGCGGCGCGCATCGTCGCGGACGCACTGCAGCGTGCGCGGGCGCTGACGGGCGAGGTGCACTGAGTATTTGGGCCGAGCGCCGGGCCGCTCCCAAGCCGGCCCGCTTGGCGATGTGCTTGCGGCTCAATGCCGCAAGCATCGCCGTCCCCTCGGGGGACCGACCAGGCTCGCGCGCGTTCAGCGGCGAGACTGGGCGAGGGGCACGTCAATCGCGCGCGGGGATCTTGAGCCCGCGCTGCACGGCCGGCCGCGCGAGGAAGGACTGCAGCACACGGTCCACCTCGGCGAAGTCGTCGTAGCCGACGATCTCCCGCGCGCCGTAGAAGCCGACAAGGTTGTTGACCCACGGGAAGGTGGCAATGTCGGCCACTGTGTACTCGTCGCCCAGCAGCCAGGCCTTGCCCTTGAGATGGCCGTCCAGAACGCCGAGCAGGCGGCGCGCCTCGGCCACGTAGCGGTCGCGCGGGCGCTTGTCTTCATAGTCCTTGCCAGCGAACTTGTGGAAGAAGCCGAGCTGGCCAAACATCGGCCCTATGCCGCCCATCTGAAACATCAGCCACTGCAGCGCCTCGTAGCGCCGCGCCGGCTCCTGGGGCAGCAGCAGGCCGGTCTTGTCGGCCAGGTAGATCAGGATGGCGCCGCTCTCGAACAGCGGCAGCGGCACACCGCCGGGGCCACGCGGGTCGATGATGGCGGGGATCTTGTTGTTCGGGTTCAGCGACAGGAACTCGGGGCTGAGCTGGTCGTTGGTGTCGAACTTGACGAGGTGGGGCTCGTACTCCAGACCCAGTTCCTCCAGCGCGATGGCCACCTTGACGCCGTTGGGCGTGGGCAGCGAGTAGAGCTGCAGGCGGTCCGGGTGGGCGGCGGGCCATTTCTGGGTGATGGGGAAATCGCTGAGCTGGGTCATGGCGGGGGGCCGGCAAGTGATGGTTCGCGCGAATGTAATGAGATCACCGAAAGCCTGCATGGCCCCGCAGCGACCAAGGTCACCCCATTTCAGGCGTTGGTGAAGCGCTGCGCAGCAGGATGAAGAGTCGGACGCTGTAGTAGCCCTCGGTCTGCGGCCAGGAAAGGCCTCGCAGGCAGTCAAGGCCCACCGGCCATTCATCGTTGTCCAGCAGCGCTTCGAAGGTGAGCGTGCCTCGCACGTTGCCGACGAAGAAACGCAGCCAATGCAGGTCCTCCCTTAGCTCCGCCGTCCGAACCGCCAAGGTGATCGCCGGGAAGAGTTGCTGGGGAACACGAAACTCCCCGTCTTCCGTGACCCGAGTGCCAAAGTTGCCGATGTACGCCGTGTACGGCTTGCCGCGGATGTCCCACTGTTCGGTGGCTACCTGCTCGGCGTCGCTCCTGTCCCAGAAGGCCGCAAGCAGCACGTGCAGCGAACTGAGGGCGAAGCTTCGCATGCCGTCGCGCAGCCCGTCGACCCCCGTGCCGACGCCGGCGAAACACTCTTCGATGAGGACGCCCTCGCGCACCAGCACATGCACGTCGAGCCGGCCCGCCTTTTCGCCGGGATGCCAGCTGGCCCGCCACCCCGGCAGGCGGTCTTGCGGCAACAGCCAGCCATCCGCAACGGTGCAATCCAGCCCGTGCGCTTCAAGCATTCCGAGGAGGTCGGCCATCGGTCCGGTGGGCACGACTGCTTCGCTCGGCGCCTGTCGCCTCGCTGCGGCCCATCGCCGCAGGCCGATCAAGACGAGAGCCGCGAACCCGAGGCTCACGCAAGCCGCATGCAGGGTCGGCAGGGAGATCCAGCCCTGCAGCGCATTGCCCGCGCTGAACGGCATTAGTGGCTGGATGTCATGGTGCATGACGCTGTCCAGCAGCACATGGCTCCAGGCCCCCAGCGCCGCGCCTATGGCCACCTGGCGCAACGTCAGATTCGGCAACGGCCGCTTCACGCCGGCCCTGCGCAGCAGCCAGAACGCCGCCACGATGGCCAGCGCCGCGAGCGTCGCGCCGACATAGGTGTGGAAGAAGGCGTGCACCGGGTGGCGGCCGTGCACGAGGTTGTAGAGCGACTCCACATCGATCAGCACATTGGCCGCGCAGAAGGCCAGGAAGCTGACGTGGCGCGGCGCCATGGCCTGCAGCGCGGCGCCGGGGCCGAAGTGGAAGGGGGTGATGGGCATGGCGCGGGACCATACCGCGCCCCGCGTGAAAATGCGCCGCATGCCCACCGCCGCCCCCGCCCCCGCACAGCCGTCGCGGCTTGCGCTTTATCTGCAGCTGATCCGTTGGGACCGCCCCGCCGGCTGGCTGCTGCTGCTGTGGCCGACGCTGGGCGCGCTGTGGATCGCGGCGGACGGCTTCCCGGGCTGGCACTTGCTGGCAGTGTTCACACTCGGCACGGTGCTGATGCGCTCGGCCGGCTGCTGCGTCAACGACGTGGCCGACCGCGACTTCGACCGCCATGTGCAGCGCACCGCGCAGCGGCCGGTGACAACGGGCGCGGTGTCGGTGAAGGAGGCGCTGCTGCTCGGTGCCGCGCTTGCGCTGGTGTCCTTCGGCCTCGTGCTGACGACCAATCCGCCGGCCATCCTGCTGAGCTTCGCAGCGCTGGCCGTGGCCATTGCCTACCCGTTTGCCAAGCGCGTGCTGGCCATGCCGCAGGCGGTACTGGGCATCGCCTTCTCCTTCGGCATCCCGATGGCGTTTGCCGCCGCTCTGGGTGGCGCGGAATGGAACCTGCGCTCGGTGCCGCTGTCCGCCTGGGCGCTGCTGGTGGCCAACCTGTTCTGGGTGCTGGCCTACGACACCGAGTACGCGATGGTGGACCGCGACGACGACCTGCGCATCGGCGTGCGCTCCTCGGCCATCGCCTTGGGCCGCTGGGACGTGGCCGGCATCATGATCTTCTACGCCACCTACCTGGCGATGTGGGTGGGCCTGGGCCTGCGGCTGGGCCTGGGGCGCTGGTTCGTGGCCGGCATCGTGGTGGCGGCCGCGCAGGCGCTGTGGCACTACACGCTGATCCGCCGGCGCAGCCGCGCGGAGTGCTTTCGCGCCTTCCGCGCCAACCACTGGCTGGGCTTTGCGGTGTTCGCGGGCACTGTGGTGGACCTCGCCTTGCGCTGAAGCGCGAGGGTGAAAAGTAACGCTCGGTCCGCAGGCCTGCCTCGCCCGGCGCGGCATGGAATTGCGCTTACATTGCCCCGCGAGTGCAGGGAGTGAAGCAGTGATATTGAAAGCGATCCGCGGTGCCGCCACGCTGGCCACCGTACTGGGCCTGGCACTGAGCGGCTGCGGCGGTGGGGGTGGGGGTGGAGGCACCACGACGGGGTCGACGGGCAATACCGGCAATACCGGCAGCACGGGCAGCGCGACGCCGGACCCGGCCGGCCCGTCGGCCAGCTTTGCGCAGCAGTGCGCGGCCGGCAACACGCTGGCTGCGGCCAACCTGCGCACGTCCACGCTGGACACCGAGAAGAAATGGCTGCGCGCCTACGTCGACGAGGTCTACCTGTGGCGCGACCAGGTGCCGCGCGTGGAGCCAGGCCTGCCGGCCTACGGCGGCAGCGACATCCAAGCCGCGATGGATGCCTATTTCGAGGCGCTGCTGACGCCGCAGCTCACCGACTCCGGCAAACTCCGCGACCAGTTCAGCTTCACCTACCCCACCGACAAGTGGAACGCGCTGTTCAGCAGCAACACCGAGGCCGGCTACGGCATCGAGTGGAAGCTCACGCAGAACACGCCGCCGCGCCGGATCTTCATCGCCCACGTGGAGCCGGGCAGCCCGGCCGACGTAGCAGGCCTCAGGCGTGGCGACAAGCTCTCTGCCGCCGATGGCGCCGATGCCGATGCTCCCGACGCGGCGGGCACGGACCGGCTGACCGCAGCCATGTACCCCGAAACCCTCAACGCGACGCACACCTTCGTCTTCACGCGCGCCGACGGCTTGATGACCACGAAGTTGTTGACCAGCGCCAGCATCACGAGGACGCCGGTGCCGCTGGCCCGCGTCGTCACGACGCCGGCCGGCACGCGCGCGGGCTACCTGCTGTTCAACGACCACGTGGCACCGTCCGAGGCGCAGCTCATCACGGCCATGCAGGGCTTCCAGGCCGAGGGCGTGCGCGAGCTGGTGCTGGACCTGCGCTACAACGGCGGCGGCTACCTCTACATCGCCAGCGAGCTGGCGACGATGATCGCCGGCACGACCGCCACGGCCGGCAAGGCCTTCGAGCGCTTGAGCTACAACAGCCGGCGCAGCAGCGAGAACGAGACGACGCCTTTCTACGCCACGTCCTGCCTCCTCGTGAACAACCGCTGCACGCGCGAGCAGCCGCTGCCGTCGCTGAACCTGACGCGCGTCTACGTGCTTGCGCAGTCGGGCACCTGCTCGGCCAGCGAGGCGGTCATCAACGGCCTGCGCGGCGTCAACGTGGACGTCGTCTTGATCGGCGGCAAGACCTGCGGCAAGCCCTATGGCTTCAACGGCAAGGACAACTGCGGCGTCACCTACCTGCCCATCGAGTTCGTCGGCGTGAACGCCAAGGGCTTCGGCGAGTATTCCGACGGCTTCGAGCCCACGACGGGCACGGACTCCGGCACGCGCTTCGTGCGCGGCTGCGCCGTCGCCGACGACCCGGCGCACGCGCTGGGCGACCCGGCCGAGGCCATGCTGGCCACCGCGCTGGGCCACCTGGACACCGGCCGCTGCCCGGTGCTGCCGGGCGCCTCCGCCGCCAACGTGCGCGCGCAGTCATCGGCCGCCGGCGAAGGCGCTGCGGCGCTGCTGCTGCCGCGCCACCCGGGCCGCGACAATCGCGTGCGGTTGCCGCGTTAGGTCCACCCGAGTTTGGAAGTAGATGCCATGACGATTTCGATCCGTGGTGCTTGGGCGCTGGCCCTGGCCTTGGGCCTGATGCTGGGTGGCTGCGGTGGCGGTGGCGGCCCTGCCGGCACGCCCATCCTCGGTGGGGCGACGGGATCGTCCGGCTCCTCGGGATCGTCGGGCTCCTCCGGCAGTTCAGGCAGCTCGGGCAGCGCCTCGCCTGACCCCGCCGGCCCCTCGGCGAGCTTTGCCCAACAGTGCGCCGCCAACAACACGATGGCCGCCGCCAGCCTGCGCACGTCCACGCTGGACACCGAAAAGAAATGGCTGCGCGCCTACTTCGACGAGGCCTACCTGTGGCGCGACGAGGTGCCGCGCGTGGACCCGAGCGGGGCCGGCTACAGCGGCAACGACACCTACGTCGCGATGGACGCCTATTTCGAGGCGCTGAAGACGCCCAACCTGACCGACAGCGGCCAGCGGCGCGACCGCTTCAGCTTCACCTACCCGACCGACAAATGGAATGCGCTGTTCGACAACGCCATCGAGGCCGGCTACGGCATCGAATGGAAGCCGACGAACGCGACGCCGCCGCGGCTGATCCGCATCGCCTACGTGGAGCCCGGCAGCCCGGCCGACCTGGCCGGCCTGGTGCGCGGTGACCAGCTCGTCAGCGCGGACGGCACCAGCGCCGACGCGGCCGACGACGCCGGCGTGAATGCGCTGAACGCGGCGCTGTTCCCGGACAAGGCCAACGCAGCGCACAGCTTCGTCTTCACGCGCGCCAGCGGAGCGACGATCACGCGCAGCCTGACCAGCGCCGACGTCACGAAGACGCCCGTGCCCATCGCCCGCGTCGTCACGACGCCGGCCGGCACGCGCGCGGGCTATCTGCTGTTCAACGATCACATCGCGCCGTCCGAGGCCCAGCTCATCACGGCCATGCAATCTTTCAAGGCCCAGGGGGTGGGCGAGCTGGTGCTGGACCTGCGCTACAACGGCGGCGGCTACATCTACATCGCCAGCGAACTGGCCACCATGATCGCCGGCACGGTGCGCACCGCCGGCCAGGCATTCGACACGCTGAAGTTCAGCGCCAAGCGCAGCAGCGAGAACGAGACGACGCCCTTCTTCAGCGTGTCCTGCCTCCTCGTCGGCAACAAGTGCACGAAGGAAGAGCCACTGCCGCTACTGAACCTGAGCCGTGTCTACGTGCTGGCGCAGGCGACCACGTGCTCGGCCAGCGAGGCCGTGGTCAACGGCCTGCGCGGCGTGGGGGTGGACGTCGTCCTCATCGGCGGCAAGACCTGCGGCAAGCCCTATGGCTTCTCGGCCAAGGACAACTGCGGCATCAGCTACTTCCCGGTCGAGTTCGCCGGCGTCAACGCCCAGGGCTTCGGCGACTTTGCAGACGGCTTCGAGCCCAGCGCCGGGGGCACGGCCGGTACGCGCTTCGTCAAGGGCTGCAGCGTGGCCGACGACACTGGCCACGCCCTCGGCGACCCGGCCGAAGCCATGCTGGCCTCGGCCCTGGGCTACATCGATGGCGGCAGCTGCCCTGTGCTGCCGGGCGCCACGGCGAGCGTGCGCGCGCAGAGTTCAGCCAGCGGCGAAGGCGCCGCGGCCCTGGTGCTCAAGCGGCACCCGGGCCGCAGCAATGCCATCTGGCTGACGCGTTAGCCCTTCTTGTTCACGCCACCGGGAAACTTCGCCCGGATGGCGTCGCTCCAGCGCATCAGCCCCAGCGTCTCGCTGTGCGGCATGCGCGGGCTTTCCAGCAGGCCGGCGCGGATGCAGGTCTGCGCCTCGGCAATCTCACCCTCGAAGCCGTTGATGACGTAGGGCGCCTCGGTGCGCTGGGCCGGTTCCTTGCGCGTGACCAGCTCGACGGCCTCGGAGCCCCAGAAGTCCATCGGGAAGCGCAGCCCCGCCTTCGTGCCGATGACCTCGAAGGCGTTGACCGACGACGCATCGAAGCCGCAGCGGAACTGCGACGTGACGCCGCCAGGAAAGTGCAGCGTGGCCGCGACCGACGCGTCGACGCCGGTGCTCGCGAGCGTGGCGGCCACGTCGATGGACAGCGGCTCGGGGCAGACGCCGTCGTTCATCTGCTGCAGCACCCAGCGCGTCACGGCCAGGTTGTAGATGCCGATGTCCCACAGCGAGCCGCCGGCCAGCGCCGGGTTCCAGCAGCGGTGCGTCAGATCGGCAGGGCCGGTGAAGCAGAAGCTCGACACCATCGCGCGCAGCTCGCCGACGGCACCTTCGCGCAGCATGCGGCTGGCGACGCCGTAGGCGGGCAGGAAGCGCGTCCACATCGCCTCCATCAGGAACACGCCCCGCTCGCGCGCCAGGTTGATGAGCTCCTGGCCTTCTTCCAGCGACGTGACCAGCGGCTTCTCGCACAGCACGGCCTTGCCGGCCAGCAGCGCGGCGCGGATGTATTCACCGTGGTTGGAGTGGGGCGTGGCGATGTAGACGGCGTTGACGGTCGGATCGGCCAGCAGGTCGGCCAGGTCGGTCGTCACGCGGGCCGGCTCGCCATCGCGCTTCCACTGCTCGGCATAGGCCTGGCCCTTGGCCGCGTCGCGCGCGAACACGGCCGCGAGGCGGGCGCCCGGCACGGCTGCAAGGCCGCCGGCAAAACGGTTGGCAATGCCACCGGGGCCGATGACGCCCCAGTTGAATGTTTGGGCGTCATGGGCCATGGCTGAGGGCTTTCACAAGGTCGGATTGCGTGAGGATGCCGACGAGCCTTGCCTGCTCGCCGACGATGGGAAGGTGGTGATGGCCGGTGGCCGAGAACAGCGGCACCAGCTCGGCGATGGCCCGCTCGGCGCTGGCCACGCGCACCTGGCGCGTCATGATCTGGCCAACGACTTCCGGCTTGGCGGAGTGGCTGGACGGCGAGGCTTTAAGCAGCGTCTGCAGCCGGCCGGCCAGGCCCTCGCGCTGCTCGGCATCGGCGGCGCGCATGAAGTCGGCGCGCGTGACGATGCCGACGATGCGCTGCACACGGTCCACCACCGGCAGCGCCTTGATGCGGTGCTGCTGCAGCAGCGCCCAGGCGTCGGCCAGCGGCGTGCCGAACTCGACGGTGATGACGGGCGTGGACATGATGTCCACGCAGCGCAGGCCGCCCAGCCGCTTGCGGTAGCTCAGCAGCTCGGCCTCGTGCAGCAGGTCGGCGAGGTCGTCGCGCGGCACGTCCAGCACCTGGTTGTAGCGGGCCAGCACGGCGTCCAGTTCGGCATCGCCAAAGCGCGGCGGCGCCACTTGTGCGCCGGGCGCTGGCGCAGGCGCCGACACGTTCTGCGCATGCGGGTAGCGGCGGCCGGTCAGCGTGTTGTAGGCCATGCCGGCCAGCACCAGCAGCAGCGAGTTCAGCGCCACGGGCACGAAGGCGAAGTGCCAGTCATGCGTGGCGGTCAGCACCATCAGCAGCCCGGCCGCGCCGCCCGGCGGGTGCAGGCAGCGCAGCAGGAACATAAGGGCGATGGCCAGTGCGACGGCGACGGCCGCCGTCGGCAGCGGCGGCAGCGGCAACCAGTTCATGCAGGCGATGCCGACCAGGGCTGACACCGTGTTGCCGCCCACGACGGCCCAGGGCTGGGCCAGCGGGCTGGCCGGCACGCCGAAGACGAGCACGGCGCTTGCACCGATGGGAGCGACCAGCCAGGGCAGGCCGGCCGGCATCGCGGCTCGGCTCAGCAGCCCGGCACACAGCAGCCCGAGGCAGGCGCCGAGGACGACGCGCAGGCGCTCACGAGCATTGACGGCCTGCGGCGCGGGCCGCAGCGCGTTCAGCAGGGCCAGGAAACGGGCGGGCAGTGAGGCGGCAGTGGACATGGGCGGCGACAGGGCGCAAAGCCAGGGCCGCCGATTGTGTCCGCCACCGGCGCCCGCGTCGGTTCAACCGGGTTTCACGAAGCTCAGGCTTTCCCGAGCAGCGCGCTCATCTCCACCTTCAGCACCAACGCCTGGGCGCGGCGCTCCTTGGTCGCGGCGCGCTGGTAGGCGGTCTCGGCCTTCTCGCGCAGCGCGACGGCGCGTTCCAGCGCCTCCTGGTAGCGCTCGATGGTGTAGGTGTTCTCGGTGCCGATGTAGACACTGCGCGCCAGCGGCGTTTCGCCGAAGCGGGGCAGGGTTACCGCGAAGCTGCAATCACGGACACGACTCCCGGCGCGCTGGCGAACGATGGGGCCGGAGATGCCCGACGGCAGGTCGCTCTGCTTTTTGCGGCTGGGCGTGCGGCGCAGGCGCGAGGGCGCCGGCATCGTCGCGATGCGCTTGAGCAATTCCTTCGTGGCCAGGGCCAGCGCGCGTCGTGCGCCGCTGCCGTCCTGGCTGTGGTCGGAATAGAGCTTGGTGCCACCGTAGCGCAGCTGCCAGCCATGGGTGGAAAGATGGTCGATGCGTTGAATGCACTGCGGCACGAGAAAGCGCTCGCCAGTGAAGATCGCCACGTCACGGGTCTTCATATTTAGCCCCACTTGTTTTTGCCTGCCTGCATGTCTGCGGCCGGTCGTCTAACGCCCCTCTGCTACGGCAGTTTATGAGCGTTGGTCGAGGCGACGCGAATTTATGACTCCGTGAAAACATTTCCATCGTCATAAAGTCAGCTGGCGGACAGCTAAACCCTCAACTGGGGGGGCGGGTGTTTATCTAGAAGCATTGGAGGCGCTGGTGCGACCAGAGATCACGCGCTGACGCGAAGCGCTTGCTGTTCGCGATAACGCTTCGGTGAGCACGACATGACGCGTTTGAAAGCGCTGCTGAAGGCGCTGTCGGAGTCGTAGCCCAGGCGCTCGGCGATGGAGGAGATGGTGGCGTCCGCCTGGCGCAGTTCGCGGGCGGCGAGCAGCATGCGCCAACGCAGCACGTATTCGAGCGGGGCCATGCCCATGGCTTGCTTGAAACGTTGGGCGAAGGTGGAGCGCGACACCGAGGCGAACCCGGCCAATGACTCGACGGTCCAGCGCCGCTGCGGATGGGCATGGATGGCCTGCACGGCAGGCCGGACCGTGGCATCCGCCTGTGCGCTCAGCCAACCCGGCGAGATTGGCGCCTCGGAGGCGAGATAGAGCCTGAGGAACTGCACCAGCATCATGTGGGCCAGGTTCTGGATGACAAGGGCCGTGCCGGCGCCGGGTTGCGACAACTCCTGCCCGAGCAGTTGCAGTGACCATTGCAGCACCTCGGCTTGCGGGGTGCTGCGGTCCAGCAAAGCCAGCGGCGGCAGGCCGGCCAGCAGCAGGCCCACGTCGTCGCTGAAATCGAAGCGCCCGCCGACCAGGAAGAACTCGTCACCCGCGCCCAGCGTCAGCACGCCGTTGCTCGCCGTCGCGAACACGGCCGGCCCGTCGAGCGGGGTCACGCCGGGGTGGCTTGCCAGCGTGTAGGCATGCGGCCGGGTGATGAGATAGCAGTCTCCAGCGTGCACTTCACGCCAGCCCTGCACACCGTCGATGGACAGCCAGCATGAGCCCTGCAGCACCGCGTGGAACTTGAGCCCCGCTGGCGGCGGGAAGCGGACCGCCCACTGCCCGCCCGCGCGCACCCCGGCAAAGAAGGAGTGCCGCGTGCTCAGCAATGAAAGCACTTGCGAGAGAGGGTCCAAGGGCACTCCGGACGATCGCGACAGGAAGCCGGACTCTAGGGTATTCAACCGGCCGGTCTCGCTCCACAGAATCGAATCCATCACCTGAGGAGCCCGTTTGATGGACAGAAGACAAGCCTTGCAGACCCTGTTGGCCTCATGCAGCCTCGCGTCGGCGGGATGCGCGCCAACCCGCGGCTCGTCGGCAGCCGGCGACCTGCGCGTCATGACCGTGAACGGCTGGATCAACGCCAGCGACCTGGGCGTGACCCTCGCACATGAACACGTGTTTGCCGACCTTCGGCCCGCTGCCGAGCAAGCCGCCCAGCCGCTCACGGTCGACCTCGATGAAGCCGTGCAGGTGCTGCTGCCCCATCTGCAGCAGGTCGCGCGCCAGGGCTGCTGCAGCCTGGTGGAGTGCACCGCCACCAACCTCGGGCGCCATCCGCGCCTGATCCAGCGGCTGTCGCGCGCCAGCGGGCTGCACATGCTGACGGTCACCGGCGGCTACGCGGCGGCCGGGCGTCGCTTCGTGCCGAGATACCTGGCCGAGCAGTCGGCCGGCCAGCTTGCTGCCCGCTGGACGCGTGAATGGGCCACCGGCATAGACGGCACCGACATCCGCCCCGGCCTGATCAAGATCGGCGTGGACGAAGGCCCTCTCGAAGGCCTGGAGCTGAAGCTGCTGCAGGCCGCGCTGCAGACCCATCTCGACACCGGCCTCACGATCGCCTGCCACATCGGCGCATGGACCGAGAAGCACCCCGAAGCCGGCCGGTCGGCCATGCAGCAGCTCGGTGCGATCCGGCTGGCCGGCGTGAGCCCGTCGGCATGGATCTGGGTCCATGCCCAGCATGAAGGCGACCTGCAGCATCAGCTCTCGATCGCGCGGCAGGGTGGCTGGATCTCGTTCGACGATTTCCGCGTGGAGCGGCTGGCGCGCTATGTCGAACTGCTGCAGACGATGCGCGGCGAAGGCTTGCTGCACCGCGTGCTGGTGTCGCAGGACGCCGGCTGGTACACCGCCGGGCAGCCGCGCGGCGGCACGATTGCGCCCTACGACCCGCTGTTCACGTCGCTGCTGCCGGCCCTGCGCGCGGCTGGCTTCGGCGATGCGGACATCAACACGCTGATGGTGACCAATCCCGCGCAGGCCTTTGCCGTGCGCGTCCGAGCCGCCTAGGGTCGATGCCTGGCCAGGGTCGGCGCAAACAGCTCCATGACCCGCAGCTGCGCGCCGCTGCGGCTGAACACCGAGTTGCGCGACCACAGCATCTGCGGCGACATGGCCTGGCCCGTGGCCGCCTGCCACTGGCGCGCGGCATGGCGGCGCGTGTGGCCGTTGCGTGAGAGGCGGCGCGGCTGCAGCTCGCTGCGGTGGATGCGGTCATCGTCATAGAGCAGATGCGCCAGCGGCTTGGTGCCCAGGCCCTTCAGCGCCCGCCAGGGGCCGGTGGTGGCGCACTGGTGCACGGCCGAGCGGGCCCAGACCAGCGGCTCGCCGTCCACGCGCAGGATGACCTCGCGCACCACCGTCAACCCGCGCGGCGGCAGGCCCAGGGCGGCGCGCTCGGGCGCACGGAACGGCGCCACGCGTTGGCGCAGCAGCTGCACGCTGAAGCGCTCGCCCAGCCGGGCCAGGCGGCGGCTCAGCGAGCCGGGCGCCCGCAGCCAGTCGCGCAGGCTGTCGCGGGTGGCGATGCCCACTTCAGCCGAACTCTTTGCCCAGTTCCGCAGCGCGCTGTTGCGCAGCCAGCACCGCGCGGCGGATGGCGGCGTCCACAGCGTCGGCCTGCAGCGACGTGACGGCCGCGTAGGTCGTGCCGCCCTTGCTCGTCACGCGCTCGCGCAGCGTCGTCGGCGACTCGTCGGACGCCAGGCCCAGCGCGGCCGCACCGGCGCAGGTGGCCAGCGCCAGGCGCCGGCCCTGCTCGGCGGTGAGGCCCATGTCGACGGCGGCGGCCATCATGGCCTCGACGAAGAAGAAGAAATAGGCCGGGCCCGAGCCCGACAGCGCGGTCACGGCGTCGAGGTCGTCCTCGCGGTCGACCCACAGCGTCTGGCCGGTCGGCGCGAGCAGCTTGTCCACCGCAGCGCGCTCGTCGGCGGACACGGCCGGGCGCGCATAAAGGCCGGCGATGCCCTGGCCGATCAGGGCCGGCGTGTTGGGCATGGACCGCACGACACGCTCGCTGCCCGAAGCGGCCACCAGCGAATCGGTGCGGATGCCGGCCATGACCGACAGCTGCAGCGCGCCGCCCACCCAGGCCTTCAGCGGCGCGGCGGCCTCGGCAAAGAGCTGGGGCTTGACGGCCCAGACGACGGTGGCAGCGGTCCCCAGGCTGGCGTCACCCGCCGCCAGCGGCTGCAGGCCGAACTCACGGCTGAGCTTGTCGCGCTGCGCCGCATGGGGTTCGACGACCAGGATCTGCGCCGCACTCATGCCGGCGCGCAACAGCCCGCCGATGATGGCGCTGGCCATGTTGCCGCCGCCGATGAAGGCAATCACTTCTGAATTCATGGGGCGCGAGTCTACGGGCCTGCAGTTTCTCAGCCCGGGTCCGCCACGATGCAGTTGCGCCCCGCCGCCTTGGCCGCGTAGAGCGCGCTGTCGGCACGGCGGTAGAGGGTCTCGAAGGCCTCGCCCGGCACGGCCGCCGCCAGGCCGGCGCTGAGGCTGATGGGGCGGCCGTCGCTGGCGCGGACCTCGGCCGCCGCCAGCCGCAGCCGCTCGCCGATGCGCCGGGCCGTGGGCAGCGTGCAGTTGAACAGCAGCACCGCGAACTCGTCGCCACCCAGGCGGCCGGCCAAGTCGCCCTGGCGCAGCGAGTCGCGCAACAGCGCCGCGAATCGGGTCAGCACGGCATCGCCCTCGGGGTGGCCGAGCTGGTCGTTGATGGCCTTGAAGGCGTCCATGTCGCAGACCATCAGGCAGGCCGGCAGCCGGCTCGCCCGGGCCTGGTTCAGCAGCACGCCGCTGGCCGCCTCGAAGTGGGCGCGGCTGGCCACGCCGGTCAGCTCGTCGGTGTTGGCGCGCCGCTCCAGCTCGATGCCAACGGCCTGCAGCCGCGCCTCCACCCGGCCATGCAGCATCAGCAGCATGGCCGACACGCGCGTCACCGCCACCGCGATGTTGACCACCATCAGCACCGCCAGCAGATGGCCCGGCGCTGGCGTGCCGCTGCCGGCATAGGGCCAGGTCTGCACCGAGCGCCACAGGCTCATGACGATGATGGCGGCGGCGCCCAGGCCGATCAGGCCCAGGCCCAGGCGCGACGGCGGGTCGGCCGCCGAGCGCAGCTGGGTCAGCAGGTAGTGGCCGAACAGGAGCGCCTGCAAGCTGTTGATGGCGGTGAAGATGACCGCGCGGCTGGCGTAGTCCAGGCCCTGGCGCCAGGCCACAAACCACACCGCATAGCCAGCCAGGGCCAGGCCCCAGCGCCAGGCCATGCCGGGCCAGACACGGCGGCGGAACCAGATGCGCAGGCCCAGCTCCAGCATGGGCATGCCGGCCAGAAAGGCCAGGTTGCTGGCCGGCACCGCCAGCCAGCCCAAGGGCGAGGTGCTGGCCAGCAGCATCAGCGCGCCTACGGCCAGCATGGCCTCGTTGCACACCCACCAGCCGAACCCCACCGCGCTGCGGCGCTGCGCGCTGCGCCAGAACAGGCCCAACAGCACGGCCATCAGCAGATGCACGATGGTGCTGATGGTGAAGGTGGTGATCAGGTCCAGCTGCATGGGGCCGGGGCATGCTAACGCCGCGCATCCGCGCCCGCCCCCGGTGAGACCCGCCCTCGGCGACACTGCCGCCCCACATGCTCTGCCTGCTGAAGACTCCTGCCTGGGCGCCCGACGGCGAGCCGCCGCGCCTGCTGCCGCCTACGGTGCCCGGCGCGCTCATCGTCGTGCTGGGCGCCAGCGAGGCCGGGCTGCCGCGTGAACGGCTGGCCGCCCTCTTCTGGCCCGACGCCGCGCCCACCGACGCGCTGCACCACCTGCGCGTGAACCTGCACCGCGCCCGCAGCCTGCTGCGCGGCTGGGGCGTGGACGACGGCCTGCAGGCCCAGGGCCAGAGCGTGCGGCTGACGCTGCCCACCGACCTGGCGCTGTGGCGGGCCAGCGCCGCCGATGGCCCGCCGCTCGACCCGGCCGACTGGCCCCAGGGCTGGCGCCTGACCGGTTACGACGGCTTTGCGCAGTGGTGCGGCGACACCGCCCAGGCCCTGCACCGGCGCTGGCTGCGCGACAGCCGTGCGGCCGCCCCCGAACCCCTGCCCGCCCCCGCGCCACCGGCCCGCGATGCCGAACACCAGCGCCTGCGCCACAGCGCAGCACCCGCCCTGCTGCTGCTGGGCGAGGCCGGCGCCGGCAAGAGCACGCTGCTGGCCGCAGCCTTCCCGCATGCGCCCTGCCTACGCGGACTGGAGGGCCTGCACGGCATGCCCTATCGCCCGGTGCTGGAGGCGCTGCGTACTCGCGCCCCCGCCCTGCAAGCCGCGCTGGCCGACGCCGCCAGCCCGCTGCGCCCCTACCGGCTGGACCTGGCCCGCCTGCTGCCCGAGCTGGCGCCCGACGAGCCGCTGCCGCCGCTGGACGCGCTGACCGCCCAGGCTCGCCTGGTGGAGGCCCTGACCCGCGCCTTCGAGGCCTTGACTCCCGTGCTGCTGGTGGACGACCTGCAGTGGTGCGACACCGCCACCGTCGAGTGGCTGCTGCTGCTGGCCCACGGCGACCGCCTGCGCTGGCGGGCCGCCGCGCGCGGCCACGAGATGAGCGCCGACCTGCAGCAGATGCTGCTGCCGCTGCGCACCAGCGGGCGACTGGAGACGCTGGACCTGGCCGCCCTGACGCGCGCCGACCTGTCCACCGTCTGCCGCGCCCGCTGGCCCGACAGCGACTTCGGCGACGAGCAGCTGGACCGCCTGCACGCCCTCAGCGCCGGCAACCCCTTCGCCCTGGGCGAGCTGGTGGCCGCCGGCGCCCCCGCCGTGTCGGGCAGCGACGCGCTGCCGCAGCGCGTGCGCCAGATGGTGCAGCGCCGGCTGCAGGCCCTCAGCAGCGCCGCGCGCCAGGCCGTGGAGGCAGCGGCGGTGTTCGTGCAGCCGGTGCCCGAGGACGGCCTGCGCAGCCTGGTCGGCCTGCCGGATGGCGACGCCACCTGGGCGCAATGCCGCGACGAGGCCCTCGCCGCCGGCATGCTGCGCGCGCAGGCGCCGGGCCTGACCTGCTCGCACGACCTGATCCGCGAGGCCACGCTGGCCGACCTGCCCGCCGCCCGCCGCGCGGCGCTGCACCGCCACGCCGCGCTGTGGCTGGCCCAGCAGCCGGGGGCGGACGCGATGACCATCGCCGAACACTGGCGCGCGGCCGGCGAGCCGCAGACCGCGCTGGCCTGGCGCCATCAGGGCGCCGAGCAGCTCAAGGCGCGCGGCCGCTTCGACGACGCCCGCAGCGTCTGGCTGGAGGTGGCCGACGAATCGCTGGACGTGGCGCAGAGCCTGCGCGCACGGCTGGAACTGGCCGCCTGCGACCTGCTGGAAGACCTCGCTCGCGGCGAAACGGCGCTGCTGGCCGTCCAGGCCCAGCTGGACGGCGTCGCCGACCCCGACCAGCACCGCCTCATCGAGGGCCGGCTGCGCGCCGCGCTGGTGGACAACCGCGTCTTTGCCGGCGACCTGAGCCAGGCCATCCGCCACGCGGCGCGGCTGCGCGAGCTGCTGCCGGCCCTGCCCGAGGGCGAGCGCATCCACGCCTACGAGGTGCTCATCGAGCTGGCCATGCGCGAGCCCGACATCCCCGCCGCCTGGGCGCTGCTGGCCCGCCTGCGCGAGGCCGCGCCGAGGTTGCCCACGCTGCTCAGCTTCGAGGGCCAGATCCACTGGTTCGGCGGCCAGGTTCGTGCGGCCTACGAAGCGCTGGCCCGGCTGCTGGAGCGCCACCCCGACTTCTGCCGCGGCATCACCATCGAGAACGACCTGGCCGTCATGCTGTACGCGCTGGGCGAGCTGAGCCCCGCCGAGGCCATGGCCCGGCGCAGCCTGCAGAGCTGGGCCGGCGTGGCCCACACGGAGACGCTGTCGCTGCTGGTGCTGGGCAGCGTGCTCACCTCCGCCGGCCGCCCGGCCGAGGCCGAGGCCGCGCTGCAGCAGGCCTTGGTGCTGGCGCAGGCCCAGTCCAGCGCCGGCTTCGAGGCCGAGGCCCGGCTGCGCCACGCGCGGCTGCTGCTGCAATGCGGCCAGGCCAGCGAGGCCGCGCAGATGCTGGCCGCCGCCGCGCCGCTGCTGCGCGGCAGCCGCGAGCCGCTGCGGGTGTCGAACTGGGTGCTGGCCGTCGTGCTGACGGCCACCGCGCAAGGCCAGCAACCGGCCGAGGACGAACTGGCCCGGCTGCGCGAGGTGGCCACGCGCAGCACCCACCCGCTGGTGCATGCCCGGCTGGCCCGTGTGGACGTGGCGCTGGCGCTGGCCGCCGGTGATGCGGCGGGTGCCCTCGCAGCGGCCGAGCGCCAGGCCGAGGTGGCCCGCGCCGCCGGCCTGCAGGAATGGCTGGCCGAGGCGCGGCTGCTCGCGGTGGACGCACGCACGCTGGCCGGCGACGACCCCGCCACGCTGCGCCCGCTGGTGAACGAGGCCGAGACGCTGGCGGCCCGCCTGGGCCTGGCCGAGCTGCACGGGCGCGCCGCCGCCTGGCTGGCCGCCCACCCCGAGCCACGCTGACCCGCGCCGACCCCCGTCTGCGGGGGTTGCCGGGTGCCGGCTGGCCTCGGTTTGAGACGCCGCTGAGACGCCTGTGAGACGGCCGCCGGGCAGCATGGCCCTCCGTGTCGACACCCGCCTGCGAGCCAGCCATGCCCATCCCATTTCTTCGCCGAAGCCTCGCCGCCCTGGCCCTGCTGCTGGCCGCCCCACTGGCGTCGGCCGGGCTGGTCACCTACACCGTGCAGGGCAGCTTCACCGGCGCCGCTACCGACGATGCGGCGCTGATCGCCGCCCTCAACCCTCTGCTGACGGGCCAGTCGCTGACCGTGACCGTGACGCTGGACCTCGCCACCGCCGGCAGCCCCCTGCCGGGCGGCGCGACGCTGTACCGCGCGGTCACCGCCTCGACGGCCCAGTTCGCCGGCTTCGGCAGCACCAGCGGCAGCTGCCCGAACGTGTCGGAACTCATCTGCACGGTGCAGGTGCGCGACGGTCAGACCGCCCTGGTGGACCCGGACCGCTTCAACCTCTTTCCGGCCATTGCGCACTCTGACGCGCTGGACGCCGCGGCCGGCCTGGGCCGGCACCTGGATCTGCAGTTCATGCTGTTCTTCACCGACTTCTCGGCGCTCGCGCTGGTCAATGACAGCCTGGGCTTCGACCTGTCGGCCGCCAACCCCGCCCTCATCAGCGGGCAACTCGGCGTGTTCTCAAGCAATGGCCAGACCTTTGACGCTGCTCGCTTCGCGTTCAACGTCAGCCGCATCAGCGCCGACGGCGCCCAAGCCTTGCCGGAACCCGGCAGCCTGGCCCTGAGCCTGCTGGCACTCGTCGGCCTGTGCGGCCTGCGCCGCGCCTCTGCCGCCCACCGGAGCTGACACCATGACCCATCGCCACCCCGCCCTGCGCGCCCTCCCAGCTGCCCTGGCCCTGATCGGCCTGCTGCCCGCCCCCGGCGGCGCGGCCGTGCACCAATGGACAGGCGCCAGCAGCGCCAACTGGAGCGAGGCCGCCAACTGGGTCGGCGGCCTGCCAACGGCGGGCAGCGACACCGAGCTGGTGCTGGACAGCGCAGCCCGCCCGACCACCTTCAACGACATTGCCGGTGGCTTCGCGCTGCACGGCCTGACGCTGGGCGCCAACGCCCTCGCGCCCACGCTCAGCGGCCAGGCGCTGCGCTTCCAGGGCGACGGCGCCTTCCTGCGCCTGCAGTCGGACGGCGGCCACGGCCGCGTGCAGGTTGGCCTGGTGCTGGACAGCACGCTGCAGGTCGACGGCGGCCCCAGCCTGACCAGCCAGCTCTTCCTGCAGGGCGGCCTCAGCGGCAGCGGCGGCCTGGCCCTGCTCAGCGGCCGCACGGTGCTCAGCGGCGCCAACAGCTACACCGGCACCACCACGGTGGCCGCCGGCGCCACGCTGGGCGCGGCGGGCAACAGCCTGGGCGCCCACACGGCGGTGCAGGTGGCCGTCGGCGGCGAGCTGCAGCTGGTGGGGGCCGGCGGCAACAGCGCCAATACGGCCCGCGTGGGCGCGCCGGTGCAGCTCGCCGGCCTGCTGTCCAGCAGCGCGAAGAAGGTCACCAATTTCCTGGGTCAGCCGGTGTCGGGCGCCAGCGTGGAAGGGCCGGTCACGCTGACGGGCAATGCCCGCGTGCTGGCCCTTGGCGCCACGGGCGGCGGCTTGCAGGCCACCGAGTTGATCGTCAGCGGGGCGGTGCAGCGCGCCGGCCATGCGCTGACGCTGCAGACCGACGGCCTCAACAACGCGCTGCGCGTCAGCGGCGCCATCACGGGCAACGGCGACCTGCTGCTCAAGCCGGCCGGCGGCCAGATCGTCGTGGGCAGCGTGGCCGGCAACGGCGCCGTGCGCGTGACCGGCGCGGGCGGCGCGGTGAGCCTGGGCGCCACCAGCGGCGACGGCGCCTTCGACGTGGCTTTCGACGACGGCAGCTTCGGCGAGATCACGACCACCGGCGCGCTGACCGGCGCGCGCCCGGTGCGGGTCAGCGGCGGCACGCTGAACCTCGGCAGCCTGGCGCACAGCTTTGTCGGCACCGTGCAGATGGCCGGCAGCGGCCAGGTCGTGGCCGATCATGAAAGCCACCTCGGCGCGGCCGCCAACACGCTGCATTTCGACCAGGGCGGCGCGCTGCAGCTCACCGGCAGCGCCTCGCTCAGCCGCGCCATCCTCACCACCGGCGGCATGGGCAGCGTGCTGGTGGCTGGCAACACGACGGGCACGATCAGCTCGGCCATCACGGGCAGCGGCGGCATCGCCTTCGACAACTTCGGCGTGCGCAGCGCGCTGACGCTGACGGGCGCCAACAGCTTCGAGGGCGGCTTGGCCATCGGCGGCGGCATCCTGATGCTGTTCGGCAACGACACCAACCTGGGCGCAGCCGGCGGCAGCGTCACGCTGGGCGGCATCCTGGCCCTGCCGGGCGGCTTCACGCTGGACCGGCCGCTGGAAGTCAGCGGCCCCAGCGCCAGCCTCAGTGCGGCCTCGGCGGGCACGCACCGCCTCACCGGCCCCCTCACCGGCAGTGGCACGCTGAACCTGGGCGGCAATGGCGCGGCCAGCGTCTTCGTGCTGGCGGGCAACGCCACCCACAGCGGCGGCGTCAAGCTGGCCAGCGCCACGCTGGAGCTGGACGGCGACGCCCGCCTGGGCGCCGCCACCGGCGTGCTGGACCTGGGCCGCGCCAACGGCCTGAACAACCTGGCCGGCACGCTGCGCGCCACGGCCGACCTGGCCATCGCCGCCACGCGCAGCACCAGCTTCCGCAACATGACGGTGGACACGAACGGCTTCGACGTCGTCTTCAATCAGCCCATCAACGGCCTGGGCATGACCAAGGCCGGCGCCGGCACCTGGACGCTGAACACGGCCAACAGCAACGGGGGCGGCGACAACCTCGTCAACGTGCTGGAAGGCACGCTGGCCCTGGGCGTGGACGAGGCGCTGGGCACGCGCAGCCTGGTGGAAGTGGCCGCCGGGGCGCGGCTGGCGCTGGCCGGCCACACGCTCAGCCTCACCACGCTGAACAGCGCGGCCGGCAGCGTGGTGGACCTGGGCACGGGCGGCACGCTGCGCCCGCTGTTCGGCACGCTGGCCGGCGATCTCACCGGCCAGGGCAGCCTTATCGTCGGCCGCACGGGCTTCTCGGCCGGCAGCGTCACGCTGGCCGGCGCCAACAGCTTCAGCGGCAGCGTGGAGGTGGGTCAGGGCAGCCAGCTCACCGTGGGCCATGTGCAGGCGCTCGGCGCGGCCGGCAACTTGCTGAAGCTGGACAACGGCACGCTGGCCACCAGCTCGGCACTGGCCGGGCCGCTGGTCATCGGCGAGGCGATGAATGTGCAGATCGGCGCCGGGGGCGCGGGCTTCCATGCGGAAGGCCAGTCCATCGTCATCGAACGCCAGCTGACCGGCCCGCTGACGCTGCGCATCCAGGGCGGCAGCACGCCCGGCAGCGGCGAGACCGTCGACGTGCGCCTGGCCCACCGCAGCAACAGCTTCACCGGCGACCTGCAACTCGGCGACCCGCAGGGCTTCGGCACGGCGGTGCTGGGCATCACGGCCGACGGCTCGCTGGGCGCGGCCGGCAACAAGCTCATCCTGGGCAAGAGCTTCTTCGACGGCGAGACCACCCGCTCCGCCCAGGGCGGCCTGCGCGCCTGGGACTCGCTCGCGCTGGCCGCCAGCCGCACGGTGCTGCTGGGCGGCCAGGCGGGCCGCACCGCCGGCTTCATCGACACCAACGGCCACACCGTGGTGGTGGCCGGCGCCATCGGCGAGCTGGCCTCGGGCCTGGGCCTGCTCAAGACCGGCGCGGGCACGCTGGTGCTGAACGGCGTGCAGGGCTACACCGGTGACACGGTGGTCGACGCGGGCACGCTGGGCGGCCACGGCGAGGTGCAGCGCCTGGCCGTGCAGGCCGCCACGCTGGCGCCGGGCGAGAGCGCGGGCCTGTTCAGCGTGCGCCAGGACCTGAGCTTCAGCAGCGGTGCGCTGCTGGACATGGAGCTGGGCGGCCTGGCGCGCGGCAGCGGCTACGACGCGCTGGACGTGGGCGGCAGCGTGGACCTCGGCGGCGACACCCAGCTGCGCCTGAGCTTCATCGGCGGCTTCACCGCACTGGCGGGGCAGCAGTTCCAGCTCATCACTGCCGGCGGCGGCCTGTTCGGCCAGTTCGCCAACGTGGCGGATGGCGGGCGGCTGCTGACGGCCGACGGCGCCGGCAGCTTCATCGTCCACTACGGCGACGGCCAGGGCCTGCTGCTGAGCGACTTCAGCACCGCGGCCGTGCCCGAGCCCGGCAGCTGGGCGCTGCTGCTGGCCGGCGCCGGGCTGCTTGCCTGGCGGCGGCGGCGCATCGATTAGCGAAACAAACCAGCGACATGCCGCGGTTATCGTCGCGGCCCATGAGCCTTCATCGCCTCGACCGCCGCACGTTGCTGACCTGCGCACTCGCCCTGGCCGGCTGTGCCGGTGGCCCGCCCGCGCCCAAGCCCTGGGCCGAGACGGCCACGCGCGAGCTGCATCTGTCGCTGGCCAGCTTCGAGACGCAGGGCCGGCGCGTGACGGTCACCCGCAGCGCCAGTGCGCCGGCGGCGACCCCCGTGGTCGTCTACCTGCCGGGCCTGGGCCAGGGCAGCGAGGCTGGCCAGCGCTGGGCGACGGTCTGGGCCCAGGGCGGCTACACGGTGCTGGCCGTGCAGCCGCTGGAGGCCGATGCGGCGGCCTGGCGCTCGGAGCTGTCGCGCACCGGCGAGTTCCGCGAGCTGGGCGTGCTGCACTATGGCGACGCGCTGCGGGCCGACCGCCTGGCCGCGCTGCGCCGCCTGCTGCCGGCCCTGCGTGCGGCGCAGCCTGAGCTGGACTGGAGCCGTGCCGCGCTGGCCGGCTACGAGACCGGCGCCCAGACCGCGCTGGACGCGCGCGGCGATGCCGGCTGGCAGGCCGTCATCGCCATCAGCCCGCCGGTCATGCAGGCGCCCAGCGCAGGTGMGGCGACGCTGCTCATCACCAGCGACGTTGACCAGGACCCGCTGGGCCTGGTGCGCCGCCCCGCCGAGCGGCGCCAGGCTTTCGACGCACTGGCTCCGGGCAGCGGCTGGCTGCTGAACCTCGGCGGCGTGCCGCATGCGGCGCTGGCCGGCACGCTGGCGCCCGAGGGCTGGCATGAGCAGGACCAGCATCGCGGCCAGTCCAGCGGCGGCATCGGCCGCGGGCGTGGCGGTGGCGGAGATGGCCCCCAAGGCCCGGCCGGCGGCGGCCGGCGCGGCCCGCGCAGCGGCAGCGCGACGGAGGCCGCGCAGATCGACGTGGGCGAGGGCCTGCGCCTGAGCCGCGCCTTCCTGGACGCGCAACTGCGTGGCGCGGCAATGCCGGCCAGCGAGCACCTCAGCGCTCGCTAAGCCACTCAGTCCTCCAGCCCCAGGAAGCCGCCGCTCTGGTGCGACCACAGCCGCGCATAGATGCCGTTCATCGCCAGCAGCTCGGCATGCGTGCCCTGCTCGACGACGCGGCCGGCGTCCATGACGATGAGGCGGTCCAGCGCCGCGATGGTCGACAGCCGGTGGGCAATGGCCACGACCGTCTTGCCCTCCATCAGCGTGTACAGGCTTTGCTGGATGGCGGCTTCGACCTCGCTGTCCAGCGCGCTGGTGGCCTCGTCCAGCAGCAGGATGGGCGCGTCCTTCAGCATCACGCGGGCGATGGCGATGCGCTGGCGCTGGCCACCGCTGAGCTTCACGCCGCGCTCGCCCACAAACGCCTCGAAGCCGGTGCGGCCCTTGGGGTCGGACAGCGTGCCGATGAACTCGTCGGCATGCGCGCGCTCGGCGGCGCGCTGCATGTCTTCGGCGTTTGCGTCGGGGCGGCCGTAGAGGATGTTCTCGGCCACCGAGCGGTGCAGCAGGGACGTGTCCTGCGTGACCATGCCGATGTGGCGGCGCAGCGAGTCCTGCGTCACCTTGGCGATGTCCTGGCCGTCGATGAGGATGCGGCCGCCGTCGGGTGCCAAGTCGTACAGGCGCAGCAGCAGATTGACCAGCGTGCTCTTGCCCGCGCCGCTGCGGCCCACCAGGCCGATCTTCTCGCCGGGCTTGATGACGAGGTCCAGGCCTTCGACGACGACCTTGCCGTTCGGGTAGGCAAAGCGCATGTGCTCGAAGCGCACTTCACCACGCGGCACGGTCAGCTCGGTCGCGCCGTTCGCATCCGCAATCGACTGCGGCTTGGACAGCGTGGCCAACCCGTCCTGCACGGTGCCGATGTGCTCGAACAGCGAGGCCATCTCCCACATCACCCAATGCGAGATGCCGTTCAGCCGCATGCCCATCGCCGTGGCCGCTGCAACGGCGCCGACGCCGATGGCGCTGATGCCCCACAGGTAAAGCGACAGCACCGCCGTGCTGCCGACGAGCAGCGCCGACAGGATGGTGTTGACGATCTCGAAGCCGGTGACCAGGCGCATCTGGCCATAGGCCGTGGTCATGAAGTCCTGCATCGCCGACTTGGCATAGCCGGCCTCGCGCCGGCCGTGGGCGAACAGCTTGACCGTGGCGATGTTGGTGTAGGCGTCGGTGATGCGGCCGGTCATCAGACTGCGCGCGTCGGCCTGCGCCTGCGCGATAAGCCCCAAGCGCGGCACGAAGTAGCGCAGCGCGACGATGTAGAGCGCCAGCCAGACGGCGAAGGGCGCGATCAGCCAGGCGTCGAAGCTGGCGACGATGGCGACCATGGTGCCGAAGTAGACGGCCACGTAGACAAGGATGTCGACGACGATGAGCCAGGTGTCGCGCACGGCCAGCGCCGTCTGCATGACCTTGGTGGCGATACGCCCGGCGAACTCGTCGCCGAAGAAGGCCAGGCTCTGCGACAGCATGCGGCGGTGGAAGAGCCAGCGCATGCGCATCGGGAAGTTGCCGAACACGCCCTGGTACTTCATCAGTGCCTGCACGGCCGCCAGCACGACGCTGACGCCCAGCACGGCCAGCAGCATCACGATGACCGGCTGCGGCTTGGCCCACAGCTCGGCGGGCTTCATGCCGGAGAGCCAATCGACGAGAGACGCCATCAGGCTGAACAGCAACGCCTCGGCCGCCGCGATGCCGGCCGTGAACAGCATGACCACGACCAGATGCTTGCGCACGCCATCGGCGCAGCGCCACAGGAAGGGGAAGAACTTCGTCGGTGGCGCGGTACCGGCGGGCTCGGGATAGGGGTCGACGAGGCGCTCGAAGCGCGTGGCTAACTGTTGGAAAAGCGACATCTGGCTAGTGTCGCCGGACAGCGGTGTCCGGGCGTGGCGTCGGCGTGACGGGGGGTGGCTGCGAGCGTTCGAGGCGCGGAGATCGAGGGCAACAGCATCTGGCGCGGAGCCGGCGCGGCGAACGCGTTGATGCTGCAGCGGGTTCGTCGGCCGAGCGGTCGAATCCGCCAGCGGAAGCAGTTATCCATGCCATTGGCCCAGCGCCTCTTGCTTCCGAAGGGTTTGGGGGCGTCACCGCGCCAGCCAGAGTGCCGCCGCGGATCTTGCAGAGCTACGCAGCTTGAAGACCACGACCTTGCTCATCGCATGAATCGCCTAACTGCGCATTTTTTGTCAGAGGCCCATCGCTCTCAACTCCACATTCGTTGGAGCGCTCTGAGAATGCTTTTCTTGCTGGATGTGAAGAACAGGGAAGAACTATGCGAAGGATCGGAGCAGTGGTTGTGATCACGGCCGCGAGTCTGATGTTGACTGCGTGTGCATTCAATGAAGCATCGGGGGAGCGTATTGGGGGCACCAGTGCAAAGGTGACGTTTCAGTCGGTCGAAATCGTGTTCATGGACACGCCGGTCCTCTCACAGGGAGGGCTTGGCGCCCTCATCGGCGCGCCGACGAACCACGGACTTATGTCAAAGGCCGGAACCGACGTTCGGACGGCGATGAGAGAGTTGCGCGACGGTGTTGGTGCTGCTTTAGTAGGCAATGGAATCCCGGGCCGGGCTGTACTGCTTTCCGAACGAGCACCACGAGGCACGCCGGCTGTTCCCACACATGTCGTCATGGTCTCAATGAAGTCGGCCACGGCAGGCTCTCAAACCGGCACCTCGATTGTGTTGGACGTGGAGGTTGCCGAGTTTGCAACCCGCCAGAGCCTGTGGAAGGGCTCGGCGAGGGCGTATCCCGGCGGTGCGGGTTGGGGCCTAGAAGCCATGGAGAAGGATCGCATCGAGAAAGGTAAAACCTTTGGTGAGAGCCTTATCAAGGCGATGAAAGACGCCGGTGTGCAGCTGCCTACGCGGCGTTAACGACCTTGGGAGAGCCAAAGGAGTACGGATGACTAGAACGAGTCAGCAGCGCATGGCGGTGATCGTTGCCGCGTTCATGTGGGGGCAGGCAGCGGTTGCGGTGGCGGCAGCGACAGTGCAGAAGCGCCGTGCTCCAGCGCCTCCGCCTTGATGCTGAAGTTGTCGTGGGTGTCTAACGGCGTACCGACGGGAACGTGGGTGGAAGGAAAGGTTGGCCAGCGCCTTGTGGCTGACCCGGTGATTGCGGGTCTTCCGGCCTCCTGCGTGGGAAAGGTGACTTTTGCTTTAGGTGTGAACTCGCTCCCGTCCGGCCCAAGTTTCCTGCCACCCGGCCTGGTACTTGATGCCCACAGCGGACGAATCAGCGGTACGGCGACCCAACCTCTCGGCATTAGCGGCTCTACCTTCACGGTTCACCCTCAAGGCTTCAGCCCGACAGATCTAATCTTCAACATCTCGATCGTGCCTTGACCCGCGCTGGCGAACGCTCAGGCAGCAAACCGTCGTCTAGGGACGGCTGCTTCCCGTCTGCTGCGGCCGTGCTCGTGCAGGAGCGTCGCGTCACAGCCGATGTGGCAACTCTCTGCTTTAGCGCTCGGCCGCTTAGGCCAGGATGTCCGCCGTGGTGAGTTCCGGGTAGTCGCTGGTGATCTGCTCAGGCGTCTGGCCCAGGGCGAGCCAGCCGAGCACTGCACCGGCCGCGGCCGGCGGCCGGCGAAGCCAGCGCGGGATCGCGCCGTCAGCCTACAGAGCAGCAACATGGCGCGGTTCTAATCTCCCGCTGGCGCGCCGCGCGGGCGAGATCCTCGCCCTGCGCGCACGCGCCACGCGCCCCCGACACACAGCCGCTCTGGACCGCCCGATGCCCCCATTCGAAACCCAGCCCGACACACCCACACCCGCCGATACCCCCACGCCACCGGTGCGCAAGCGGCGTTCGCGGGTCTGGATCACCGTGGTGGCCTTGCTGCTGCTGGCGGGGCTGGTGGCGCTGGCCTGGTGGCTGACCCACCGCCCACCCGAAGCGCCCGCAGCAGGCGCCCGGCCCGGCGGCGGGCGTGGCGGGCAGTCCACCACGGTGGGCGTGGCCACGGCGCGCAAGGCCGACGTGCCGATCACGGTGGAGGCGCTGGGCACCGTCACGCCGGCGGCCACGGTCACCGTGCGGCCGCAGGTGTCGGGCGTGCTGCAACAGGTGCTGTTCAAGGAAGGGCAGCTCGTTCGCAAGGGCCAGTTGCTGGCCACCATCGACCCGCGCCAGTTCGAAATGGCCCTGATGCAGGCCACCGGCCAGCGCCAGCGCGACGAGGCACAGCTTGAGAACGCGCGCCTGACCCTGCAGCGCTACCAGACGCTGCTGACGCAGGATTCCATCGCCCGCCAGGATGTCGACACCCAGGCGGCGCTGGTGCGCCAGCTGGAAGGCACGGCCACCACCAACCGCGCCAACGAAGGCACCGCGCGGCTGAACCTGGGCTACAGCCGCATCGTGGCGCCGATTGCCGGGCGGGTCGGCCTGCGCGTGGTGGACATCGGCAACGTCGTCAGCGCGGGCGACGCCAACGGCATTGCGGTGATCACGCAGACCRCACCCATCGATGTCGAGTTCTCGCTGCCGCAGGACCGCGTACCGGACCTGCAGGCGCGCATGGCCAGCGGCGCCGTGCTGCCGGTGACGGCACTGGACCGCACCCGCAGCACCGTGGTCGGCGAAGGCCGCTTCGGCACGCTGGACAACCAGGTCGACACACAGACCGGCACCGTGCGCGCCAAGGCACGCTTTGCCAACGCCAAGGAGGCGCTGTTCCCCAACCAATTCGTCAACGTGCGCCTGCTGCTGCAGACGCTGGAAGGCGCCGTCGTCGTGCCGGTGGCCGCGCTGCGCAACAGCAGCAAGGGCGAGTTTGTCTATGTGCTCGACGAGGCCGCACGCACGGTGGCGACACGGCCTGTGAAACGCGGCCCGGCTACCGACGAGACGGTGGTCATCGCCAGCGGGCTGCAGGCGGGCGAGAAGGTCATTACCGAAGGCGCGGACCGGCTCAAGGACGGCGGCCGCGTGACGCTGCCGGGCGATGCGCCGGCGTCGGGTGCCGGC